>NZ_PHNG01000001.1:0-11115 GCF_002803435.1 Bacillus sp. mrc49
TTTTGAACATCCTTCATAAAAAATATTAAGTTAGTAAAAAAAGGTTGTTTAGTCCAAGCCGAAAACAGCATTCGTCAATATACTACTTTTGAAGCCATATAGAAAGGAGCAGCAAAATGTCAAGATCCTCAAAGGAATTAAGTGGATCAAGGAATTCAAGAAGATCGAATTTAGGTAAAATATTAGCAAAATTGCAGACCGAAAATTCATTTTCAATAGAAACCATACCGGGATTCACGCTTGCGATCGACAACGAATTCAGTGCTGTACTAAAAAAGGGAAAGGGTGATCATTGCAAAAAGGAAGAGAGTAAGAAGTGTGAACACAAGCAAGAAGAGAATAGAAAAGATGATCGTATAAAAGACAATCAAAAAGGTGGTAAAAAAATGAGCAGCAAGAAAGAATGTAAAAAGAATTATTGCGAATACCTCTATTATAAGTGGCTTATTGAAAATGGCAACAATACGCCAGATACACCAGACTTCCCAGATACACCGGGTATTCCTGGAGACCCATTCAGTGATTTAAGAAGGGTTTTATTTAGATTACTAGGAAGAACTGTAACGGTTTCCACTGATTTTGCACCGGTGACGGGAATTTTAAGTGCAATTGAAGCTGATTATATCGTCATTAGCGAAGCAGCTGGGACTGTCGTATTCGTTCCATTCCGTGCCATCAATTCTGTTAGAGAGCCTATATAAGGAGGAGAATGCATTGTTATCTAGTATTTTTTTCAATCAATTAAGACATTATATCGGGAACCCGGTCGAAGTGGCAACAAGCAGTGATTTATTTGAGGGAGTTTTACATGTAGTGACCGATGAAATCGTTCGCTTAACGGAAACATCCGGTGGTTATGAAGGCGATTTGGATATCATCACCATTCCATTAAATCAAATTAACTATGTTCGTGTAGAAAACGCACAATAAGTAATATGAAGAAGCAGCCATCTATAAGGTGGCTGTTTCTTTTCACCGATTAAGTGCAGCTGCTCCGGCTTTCAAAAGGATCTTGACACTGCCGATAAACATTCCAATCACACATAGGAAAAATGCTTATGTGTGATTTTTTCTTGTGCCGCAATTACTGGATACATTAAGTTGCAATATCGATATCGAATACATAGAAAATTGACGTTTTTTTGGGTATGTTCGTGTGGGAAGGGCATAAGGGTAGTTAATTATTGTTCCGTTTTGTACAATGAATGGAAGAGAGACATGAAAAGGAGTGATAATCAATGGAAGGAATAGATGATCATTTAAAGATGAATCTCGATATTTTGTTTGTTGGCTTCAACCCAAGCATACGGTCCGGGGAAACAGGACATCATTATGCAAATCCTAACAACCGTTTTTGGAAAATCCTCCATGAATCAGGTTTGACCCCGAGGAAATATTCCCCCCATGAAGATCTTACCTTATTGGATTTGGGGTATGGGTTCACGAATATCGTTTCCAGGCCTACAAAAGGGGCGGATGATATCACTAAGGAAGAATACAGCAAAGGAAGAGAGCAATTAAAAGCAAAAGTTGAAAAGTATAAGCCTAAACTTGTCTGTTTCGTAGGCAAGGGCGTTTATCAGGAATATCGTCAATCACGATATATCGCTTGGGGCCTGCAGGAAGATCCATTATCCAATGCGACGATGGAATTCGTCGCACCATCCTCCAGCGGCTTGGTGAGAATGAAGATCGAAGAAATCATCGAAATATATCGGGAATTGCCGATTCTGCTCGCTAAGACGGTAACTGAAAGAACTGCAAAGTAAAAAGCAGGAAGCAGGTGACGCTAATCTGTACGATTTTTCTTTCAATCTATACTAAGCATATTAAGGATAGGCCGAAAAACCCAGTGATGGATTTCCATCACTGGGTTTTTCGTTCCTTTCCAGAATCAAGTACGAATGAATGCCCCGTTGACTGACTATCCATCGTGTAGGCAAATGACGCTTTTTACTGAACAAGGAAAGCTTGATTATCAAAAAAGGCATTGACCACATAAACTAGGGTGAAAGTACTTTTAAAAAGTGTTGCATGTAAGTTAATTGTAAGCGCTTCGATATGTAAAGGAAAAAACGGATGTTTAGAATGCGGTAGTCTGTCAACAATGGAAATGAGGAAATAACTATGGAGGTGTTCTATAAATGAATGTAAATGGTGCCCTAGAGGTTCTCGATCGCATGCGGCTTACTAATGGTGCATATACTGCTAGCGTTTCCAACGATTATAATTATGTTTGGATAAGGGATGTGGTATATACAGTACTTCCTTTTATAAATGACCCATCCAGTCGTTATGAAAAGGCCTATCATGCCTTATTCGACTTATTTCAAACCTATGAATGGAAGATAGATATTCACACTGAGCAAAAACCTCAGTATCTATTCGAATATATCCACTCGAGATATTCCACTGAGCTGAAGGAGCTGCCCGATGAGTGGGGGCATGCTCAAAATGATGCAATCGGTGCTTTTTTGTGGGGCGTCGGCGAAGGATACAGGCATGGGAAAAAGGTGATCCGAGATGGACGTGATTTACAAATCGTTCAAAAGCTGGTTCATTACTTGGAATGCCTGCAATATTGGCAGTCGGAAGATAATGGGATGTGGGAAGAGAACATCGAAATACACGCTTCGAGCATCGGTGCATGTGTAGCCGGTTTGAATTCAGTCAAGATGCTCGTCAACGTAAAGGAAGAACTGATCAAAAAGGGAGAAGAGGCACTCCGCTTTCTTCTTCCTAGGGAAAGCTATTCTAAAGAGGCGGATTTAGCCCTTTTATCCTTAATATATCCTTATCGACTCGTCGACAGGGAAATAGCCCTTAAAATTTTGAATAATGTTACAAGTCTCCTTGAAAGAACAAACGGTTGTATTCGTTACGAAAATGATCTTTATTATAACGAAGGCCGGGAAGCGGAATGGTGCTTCGGGCTCCCTTGGTTGGGGTTATGCTTTCTTGAACTTGGCATGGTGAATAAGGCCATGGAGTATATAGAAAAAACGAAAAGGATCATTCCGGAAAATTGGGAAGTCCCCGAGTTATATATTGGCGGAAGTGATATCCCTAACAAAAATACACCATTGGCATGGTCCGTATCTTTGTCTTATCTTTTCTTGACGAAAACCGACATGCTTCGCTCAGAACAAGCGACATGAATCATTCATACACGGTAACGTAGAGCTCTTCCAATAAAAAGGGAAGAGCTTTTATTGAAATAATGATTTTTTTACATAATCTGGTTGATTTTTTTCAAATAAATGTTTTAATTTTCAAAAAAACGGGCATTTATTACAATATCTTCACCTCCATTGAAGGATTAATGTTATTTTCACCGAATATATATAATAACTGGGGAAGGATGATGAAATGTTATCGAGTTCATATTGATGGAGGGGTTTTATTGAATACAATTTTGGATCAGCTGCAAGAGAATTATCCAAGCGATTTTGATTTATTTCTGTTTCATGAAGGGACCCTTTATGAAAGCTATAAGATGCTTGGGGCACACATAATCACATCTTTAGGTAAAGAAGGAGTTAGGTTTGCCGTTTGGGCCCCCCATGCCAAGCAAGTATCGGTAGTAGGTAATTTTAATGATTGGGACGGAACCGATCATGTGATGAATCGGGTCGAGCGTTCAGGTATCTGGGTGTTGTTCGTACCAGGACTTCAAGAAGGGGAACTATACAAATACGAAATACATACACCTGGAAATAAACGTATCCTTAAAGCCGATCCATATGCCTTTTATTCGGAAGTCAGACCAAATACAGCTTCAATTGTCAAAAGGCTGGATAATTTTGAATGGCAAGATTCGAAGTGGATAACCGATCGGAAAAAGGAAAACATCTATCATAGGCCCATGTCCATTTATGAAGTGCACCCAGGCACATGGAAACAGACAAAGAATGGCGAATTTTATTCTTACCGTGAATTGGCCGATAGATTAGTTGAGTATGTGATTGATAATAGTTTTACACACATAGAAATCATGGCGATAATGGAACACCCATTCGATAAGTCTTGGGGATACCAGGTTACCGGCTATTATTCGGTAAACAGCCGTTTCGGTTCACCGGAAGATTTCAAGTATTTGATCAACAAATGCCATCAACATGGCATAGGAGTCATCCTGGACTGGGTTCCCGCCCATTTTTGTAAGGATGCCCATGGACTTTCCCGTTTCGATGGCACACCACTCTATGAACCTATTGATCATAATAGGGCAGAACGTCCGTTATGGGGCACTTATAACTTCGATTTCAGCAAACCGGAAGTCATAAGCTTCCTAATTTCAAATGTGATGTTTTGGATGGAGGTATACCATATCGATGGGGTCCGTGTCGATGCGGTATCGTCAATGGTGTATTTAAATCATGACAATCCTTTGCCGGTCAAATTGAAAAATCAAAATGGCGGAGAGGAAAATCTAGAAGCGATAGTATTTCTTCAAAGGCTCAATGAAGCAGTTTTCAAGAAATATCCTCATGCATTAATGATGGCTGAAGAAGCAACAGATCGCCCACTTATAACATATCCAACCGATATGGGCGGGCTTGGTTTTAATTATAAATGGAATATGGGATGGACGAACGACATCCTTCGATACATGAAATTGGAAACAGGTGAGAGGCCATACCATCATAACCTTTTGACCTTCTCATTTTTCTATGCTTTTTCAGAAAATTTCGTATTGCCGTTCTCTCATGATGAAGTAGTTCATGGCAAGAAGTCGTTACTAAATAAGATGCCAGGTGACTATTGGCAGAAATTCGCGAATTTGCGACTGCTCTTCGGTTATTTCATGACGCATCCTGGAAAAAAACTTCTCTTCATGGGTGGCGAATTCGGCCAATTCATCGAATGGAAAGATGAAGAGCAATTGGATTGGCTGCTCTTGGAATATGAATCTCATGAGAAACTTTCTTATTACTTTCGGACCCTACAGACATTCTATAAAGAAACCTCTTCATTATGGAGACTTGATCATGTCCAGGAGGGGTTTGAATGGATAGATCCAAACAATAGTAGTCAGAGTATCATTACCTTTATGAGAAAAGGTAAGCGAAAAGGCGATTATTGTATTGTGGTCTGTAATTTTTCTGCACAGACTCATGATCAATATCGGATTGGCGTGCCATCTCATGGTAAATATATTGAGGTCTTCAACAGTGATTCCGCGGATTTCGGAGGATCTGGTCAGGTCAACGAGCAACCCATTGCTGTTAAAAAAGAACCTTATCATAATCAACCATTCAGTATGGAAATAACTGTACCTCCATTAGGCGTTTCTATTTATATGAAGCAAACAAAAAAAAGACGGGGGAGAGTGAACGAATAATGGGAGCAAAAAAATGGATAGCAATGTTATTGGCAGGAGGCCAGGGTTCAAGGTTAGGTGAACTGACCATCGGGTTGGCAAAACCAGCTGTTCCTTTCGGCGGTAAATATAGAATCATCGATTTTCCATTGAGTAACTGCACTCATTCTGGTATTGATACGGTTGGGGTACTGACCCAATATCAGCCACTGATTTTAAACGATTATGTTGGGAACGGGAAAGCCTGGGATCTAGATCTGGATGTTGGCGGAGTCTCCGTTCTTCCGCCATATCAAGGCAAAGAAGGTGGTGAATGGTATAAAGGAACGGCAAACGCCGTTTATCAAAATATCCAATATATTGACAACTATGATCCTGAGCACGTACTCATCCTTTCCGGTGACCATATTTATAAAATGGATTACAGTAAAATGCTGGATTATCATGTCGAAAAGAATGCAGAGGCAACCATAGCCGTCATTCAAGTACCATGGCAAGAAGCAAGCCGATTCGGGATCATGAATACTAATGACGAGGATAAGATCACCCAATTCGATGAAAAACCTAAATATCCAAAGAGTAACCTCGCGTCAATGGGTGTTTACCTTTTCAATTGGAAGAAGCTAAGGCAATATTTGATAAATGATGAAAAAGATGCAGATTCTTCTAATGACTTTGGCAGCAACATCATTCCAAAGATGCTGGAAGACAGAAAGAAGCTGTATGCCTACCGTTTTAATGAATATTGGAAAGATGTCGGAACCGTCGAGAGCCTCTGGCAGGCACATATGGATTTATTGGAGGAAAAACCGAATTTCCAGTTGGATGATCAGCATTGGAAGATTTTTGCCCGCAATGCCAATCACCCACCGCAATATATCTCAGCAAATGCCGAGGTCAGTCAGTCACTTATCAATGAAGGATGCATGATCGACGGTAACATCGAACATTCGGTGCTATCCTACAATGTTAAGGTCGGCTATGGTTCAACCATAAAAGATTCAGTCATCATGCCCAATGTGACCATTGGTAAAAATGTCCATATTGAACGGAGCATCATTGCCAGCAATTGCATAATTGAAGATGGAGCAGTCGTAGGGAATTCGGCGGTAACTTCCGATATTACGTTAATCGGCGAAAATCAGACCATTATCAATCCAAATAAAAAGAAAATTACTCTTAACTAGAAAAAGGGGAAGATGCTATGGAAAATGTGTTGGGTATTATTAACTTAATCAATGAAAAACAACATTTAAAAGAGCTGACTGCTCATCGTAATGTGGCATCCGTTCCATTTGGCGGACGCTACCGTTTGATTGACTTCACGATGTCTAACTTCATTAACGCCGATGTATCAAAAGTAGCCGTTTTCCCTAAGGAAAAATATCTTTCGGTCATGGATCATCTCGGTTCAGGTAAGGAATGGAATCTGGATAGACGTTCAGGAGGGCTGTTCATCCTGCCTCCCATCCATCCCGACGAAACAGTAACTGGCGATATGAAACAATTTCATGATCACCTCAGCTTTTTCGAACGGGCAGCGGCTGATACTGTCATCATTTCCCCGGGATGCCATGTATCCAAATTGGATTTTAATGAAGTGCTTGCTTATCATAAAAAACATGATGCGGATATAACCGTCGTGTATAAAGACTATGTCGGCGAATTGATTGAAAAACCGATTTACCACACGTGCTCGGTCGATTCCGATGAAGATATCACGGACATCAGTTTTTACACGATCCCTAGGCCAGGAGACCATGTTTGTTTAGAAACCTTCATCATAAGCAAGACTTTATTGGTTAAATTGATAAAAAGCTGTGTAGCGAATGGGGAATATGACTTTTTGAAAGATGCAGTGAAAGCCAATCTCCATCGCTTTACAGTCAAAGGTTACAACTTTACTGGAGATATGCCATTCATCCATTCAATTGAAAGTTTCCATTCCAGTAATATGAATTTCCTTAATCCTGCCGTCATCCGTTCCTTTTTCGGAGACACATGGGATGTTTATACAAAAATCAAGCATGAAGCGCCGACAAAATACTCACGGTCTTCGAATGTTACCAATTCGTTAATTGCAAATGGTTGTGACATTGAAGGAACGGTGGAAAACAGCATTCTTTTCCGAGGGGTAAAGGTAAAAAAAGGCGCAATCATCAGGAATAGCATCATCATGCAAAAAGGTGAAATTGAAGAAGGTGCTATCGTCGAAAATACGATAACGGATAAAGAAGTGAAAATAACCAAGGATAAAGCGGTCATTGGCAGGAAACAGCCGGCTGTAATAAAAAAAGCGGAAGTCATTTAATAGAGGAGGTGCGGCAATGAACATAGTATTCGCTGCTTCGGAATGCGCCCCCTTCATAAAAACGGGAGGGCTCGGAGACGTAATAGGCGCGCTCCCGAAAGCACTACTAAAACAGGGAGTCCATGTAAGTGTCATTCTTCCTAAATATGAGGATCTCCCTTTTCAGTTCAAACAGGAAATGACGCATATGACCAGTATTGAAGTTCCTGTAGGTTGGCGCCAGCAGTTTTGTGGAATCGAGAAGCTTGTCGCTAATGGAATTACATATTATTTTTTGGATAACGAATATTATTTCAAAAGACATGGGAGTTATGGCTTCTTCGATGACGGCGAAAGGTTCGCTTTCTTTTCCCGTGCCATATTGGAGGCTTTGCCATACTTAGATGAAAAGCCCGATATCCTTCACTGTCATGATTGGCAGACGGGTCTTGTCAGTGTATTGCTGAAAGCGCACTATCATAATCATCCTTTCTATCAGGATATAAAAACGGTCTTTACGATACATAATTTACGATATCAAGGGGTCTATTCCAAAACGGTATTGGCCGAACTGCTGGATTTAAGTGAGTTATATTTTAATATCGATGGTCTTGAATTTCATGGAAATGTCAGTTATTTGAAAGCTGGCTTAGCATTTTCCAATATCGTCACAACGGTAAGCCAAAGTTATGCGGAAGAAATTCAAAGCCCCTATTTTGGTGAAAATCTGGATGGATTCTTACGCAAAAGAAATGGTGACCTTAAAGGCATCATCAATGGAATCGATTATGAAGAATATGATCCTCGCAAAGATGAGTACCTTGCCGTTCCCTACGATTCCTATGAAGGGAAACTGGAGAATAAACGCCGGTTGCAGGAATCGCTGAATCTTCCAGTGAGGGATGATACACCGGTAATATCCATGGTGACAAGGCTCGTCGACCAAAAGGGAATCGATCTCATTCTTCACGTTTTTCATGAAATGATGAACCAGGGCATTCAATTCATCCTTTTGGGTACAGGCGAGGAGCAATATGAATCGGCCTTTCGTCATTTAGCTGAACAGTATCCGAATCAAGTTTCCGTCAATACATATTTTGATGAGGGCTTAGCAAGGCGTATCTATGCAGGATCTGATATATTCCTGATGCCTTCCCAATTCGAGCCGTGTGGAATCGGCCAGCTTCTGGCGCTGCGGTATGGTACCCTCCCATTAGTTAGGGAAACCGGTGGGCTCCGTGATACGGTTATTCCCTACAATCAGTTTACTGGTGAAGGGAATGGCTTCAGTTTTACGAATTATAATGCACACGATATGCTTCATACCATTGAGCAATCCGTGGGGCTGTACAAATTCCAGCCGAAGCGGTGGAAGAGTCTGGTCGAACGTGCCATGAAGCTGGACTTTAGTTGGACTTCTTCCTCCTCGGCTTATATTAAGCTATATGAGAGCCTGCTTCCGGTCATGAAACGATAGGAATTACACAAAACACCTACGAAAATAAATCTTCGTAGGTGTTTTGTTTCTTTTACCATCAATTATGGGTATATGTTCAAAGGTATATAAAATATTGCTGTGTAGGAGAATGAAAAGATGAAAAGAAGAAGAATGGAAATTATATTTTTATTTATATTAATTGCTGCTGTATACGTAATTTTGTTTACGCAAGTTAGCTTTGATATGAAACTGTTTTTTGTAGGATTATATATATTTGTCATGTTCGTGACGATGTTTTCCCTCATGCTCGAAAATAGATTTGCGCACGAAACGCTATTATGGATGTATGTCCTGCTGTTTTTCCCGGTTTTCGGCTATCTATTTTATTTATTTTCAGGACAACTCTATTTAAAAGGGTATTTGTATCAAACCAAAAGGAAAAGAGACCGAGCAGAGTGGAAGGGCCTTGTAAAACAGGTATCAGCTCCAGATTTATCATTCTTGAATAATCACCAGCAATCGTTTGCAGCGTTTGCCAAAAACGCTTCTGAGACCACTATCAGTACGTCTTCGAAAACGGAAGTTTTGAAAAATGGCAATGAAACGTTTACGGAAATCATTAAACAGTTAAAAAAGGCGGAAAAGTTCATTCATATTGAGTATTATATTTTTCGATCAGATAGGCTTGGCACGGAAATAATCGATATCCTCATTGAAAAAGCACAAGCTGGAGTGGAAGTTTTATTCATTTTTGATGCAGCCGGCAGTTTGAAACTGTCGAATAACGAAATTAAAAGAATGAAAAATGCCGGTATAAAAGCCTTCCCGTTTTCTCCTTTGAAAAATGGTTTTTTCAATCAGAAATTCAATTTCAGGAATCACCGGAAGATCATCATTATCGACGGGGAGATTGGCTTTGTCGGCGGCTTGAATGTCGGTGAGGAGTATTTAGGAAGAAATAAAGAGATTGGATTCTGGAGGGATACACATATGGTCCTTAAAGGGGAAGCGGTATATATGCTTCATACCGTTTTCCTTTTGGATTGGGAATATGTCAGTGGCGAAGATGTATTGCAGGAGCGTCCGGAACTGAAAAGCGAAGGCGGAAAAGGGGACGGAGCTGTCCAGGTGGTGGCAAGCGGGCCGGATACACAGCAGGGAATCATGAGTGATTTTTACTATGCGCTTATCAATAGCGCTACTGAATCAATTTGGATCGCCAGTCCATACTTCGTCCCTAATCAAGCGATCAAAGCGGCGATTAAACATGCAGCCGTAAAAGGAATTCAAGTTAGGCTGATGGTTCCTGCGGTAAATGATGGTTTCTTGACTCAATACGGAAGCCGCTCTTATTTCGGGGAGCTGCTTCAATATGGCGTTGAAGTTTATTCCTATAAAAAAGGTTTCTTACATCAGAAACTCATCATCGTGGATGGCGATATTGCCTCCATTGGTACGGCAAACATGGATATGAGGAGTTTTCATCTGAATTTCGAAGTCAATGTCTTCCTTATGGGCAGCCGTTCCATCGGTGATCTTATCACTCACTATAAGGAAGATATGCTGGACAGTGAAAAACTTGACCCCATTACTTATAATAATCGCAGTATGCTCGAACGTTCAAAAGAATCATTTGCCAGGTTGTTTTCCAATGTACTCTAATGGGAAAACAACCGAATCAATAGTATAGTGGAAAGGAAAAGAAATTAACGGGTATAAGGAGAGTTTAAGAGAATATGAAATTGGTTTCCTGGAACGTAAATGGAATTAGGGCTTGTGTGAAGAAAGGGTTTTTAGATTATTTTAAAGAAGTTGATGCGGATATATTCTGTCTTCAAGAAACGAAGCTTCAAGAAGGACAAATTTCCCTTGAACTTGATGGGTACCATCAATATTGGAATTATGCGCTGAAAAAAGGGTATTCTGGGACTGCCATTTTTACAAAGGAAAAGCCGCTCTCAGTGAAATATGGTGTAGGCGACTTGACCGAGGAACCAGAAGGAAGGATCATCACCCTCGAATACGAGAAATTTTATATGGTGAATGTCTATGCACCAAATGCCA
>NZ_PHNG01000002.1:0-3562 GCF_002803435.1 Bacillus sp. mrc49
AGGCCTATGAGCGATTTCTCGATAACCAAGTAAAGAGCCGGGAATATAAGGATATTAAGGCTTACTTAGAAGATGCAAGGGAAAAAATCGGGGCTTTGTATGTTTACACCATCATGGTCGATAATCCCAAAGTGTCAAAAGCTATGATTACTGGATTTTCTAGAGATCATAAAGGGGATTTTCCCATAGGCGGAGTGTGTACCGTCCCTCCAAAGCAGGTCAGACAGGCCTATCAAGGCAAAAGCTTCATTACCGGGATACTGGATGATCCGGAGTATGGCGATTATTTGACTGTGGGGGTGCCAATCAAAAATAAAGAAGGCTCCATCATAGGCTTTTTAGGGATTGATGTAAGTGCCGAGAATATAAACTCCATTAATGGAAAGGTATTAAGAAGCAGTATTGCCATCCTCGTTTACAATGGAGGCTTTGTTATCATGCTGCTGGTTACCTTTTTTGTCGTTCAAAAGTGGTATCAAAAAGAACTGACGCGTGAAGTCGGGGATACGGAGGATACGTATCAATCGGAATTTCAATCGCTCATAGCTTCAGTTCGTTCATTAAGGCATGATTTTTCCAATCATATTCAGGTTATACATGGTCTCCTTAAATTGAAGGAGAATGATAAAGCCCTCGATTATTTAACAGGTCTATCAAAAGAGGTGCATTCCCTCGAATCGATGAAGCTGGATGTAAGTCATCCGGGCCTGTCTGTACTGTTGGAGACAAAAAAACTCTCGGCCCAAAATTATAACATCGATATTGAAATCGATGTTTCACCTAACTCGTTTAACAGGGTGAAAACGATCGATTTGATTAAATTATTGTCAAATGTCATCGATAATGCCATTGAAGCAACGGTTGAATTGCCAGAGAATGAGCGTCGAATGAACATTGCCTGCATAGCTGATGAGGAAAAGTATACCTTTAGGATCACGAACACCGGGCCTATGATAGCGCCCTTCGATCAGGAAAATATATTCATTAGCGGATTTTCAACCAAAAAGCCACAAAAGGGCAAGGTTCGCGGTCAAGGTTTATTCATCGTAAAAGACTTGGTGAACAGATATGATGGAGAGATCCTGGTGCAATCGAATGAGAAGGAAACTTCTGTATTGATGATGATACCAGTGAATGGGAGACCGATCTGAATGGACTAAGAAGGCAGGTCTGTGCACCATGCCGAAAAAGGATGATTGCTGAAGTAGCGGAATCATCCTTTTTTGTGTCTTCATTCAAAGAATCCCCCTAGATTCCGCTTAAACTCCAGCTATATGGAAGGGCTCCATTTTACAAATGTTTCTTGAACAGATTTCACAGGAAGGAGGAATGAATAAAACAATGGGAAATGGACAGAATGGGTAGATGTTTAGCTGCTTTCAACGAGATTATGTTAAGATAGGGAAAAAATCATATAAGGCAGTGAGAATGTGAAACAACAAAAAGGAAAGCTTCTCGTTATCATTGGACCGACTGCTGTTGGCAAGACTAAAATGAGCATTGAGATGGCTAAGTTATTTAATGGTGAAATTATCAGCGGCGATTCCATGCAGGTATATAAAGGCATGGACATAGGAACTGCAAAGATCAAGACGGAGGAAATGGAAGGCATTCCTCATTATTTACTTGATATCAAGGAGCCGGATGAACCTTTTAGCGCCGCAGAGTTTCAGGAGCGTGCAAATGCTTGCATAGAGGATATCCATGGCAGGGGGAAGCTCCCTATTATCGTTGGCGGAACAGGATTATACATACAATCGGTGATTTATGATTATCAGTTTTCAGAAGCACCGTCCGACCTTGAATATCGAGAAGGTTTGGAAAAACAAATAAGAGAGTCAGGAATCGATCCGGTTTTTGACGAATTACGGAAGGTTGATCCTGAAAGTGCGAAGCGGATTCACCCTAATAATGTAAGGCGTGTAATCAGGGCACTTGAGATTTTTCATTGCACAGGTAAAACGATGAGCGAGCAGCTCGATGATCAGCCGACGGAATTAAAATATGAGACGTGCATCATCGGCTTGACGATGGAACGTGAAAAATTATATCAGCGTATCGATCAACGAGTTGATGGAATGGTAGATGAAGGGCTGATTCATGAGGTTCAGTCATTTTATGATCAAGGTTTGAAGGATTGCCAATCCATTCAGGCCATAGGCTATAAAGAAATTTATGATTATTTTGATGGAAGGGCTTCAGTGGATGAGGCGGTCGAGACTTTAAAGCAAAATTCCCGTCGATATGCAAAAAGGCAATTGACTTGGTTCAGGAATAAGATGGATGTCATCTGGTTTAATATGACCGATCTAGAGGGATTTCCGAAAAAAATACATGAAATATCTGGATTTATAGCAGGAAAGCTTTTCAACGAAGGCGAATACATAAATTTAGAGAGAAAAGAGGAGGACTAATACATGAAACAATCAGTAAATATCCAGGATCAATTTCTTAACCAATTACGAAAGGACGGCACCTATGTAACGGTATTTTTATTGAATGGATTCCAAATCAGGGGGCAAGTTAAAGGGTTTGATAATTTTACGGTATTATTTGAATCGGAAGGCAAGCAGCAATTGGTCTATAAACATGCCATTTCTACATTCGCTCCACAACGTAATGTTCAAATTGATTACGAAGTGAAGGAATAGTCATATATATAAGGATGTGAAAAACAGGTTTCGCCAATGGCGGCCTGTTTTTTTGTATGCACTGCTCGTTTTTTCAAATAATCGATAATGTTACGTACGTGTTTTGAATATATATCTAGGGACGATTATTTTCCGGGAAACCGCAGGAATTGACAATTCCCCGTTTAAACGGGCGAATTGGAAGGAAGTTTGTCGGAATATAGTTTCAATGGAAGAATTCAGTCGTGATCATGCACCGTTGAAAAGGAAAGCTGGCATTTTACCCTGGCATTTTCTGAATTCACGAAAAGAAATAAGGGAATTTCCCGACGGGGGAAAGTTTCGGCTTATGTTACATAAGCATTCCCATCATAAATCGGAAAAAGAATGCAATCGTGGAGTCAAGGGTCCAAGATGGAGAGGTGAATGCATTGGAACAACCGATCCGTATGAAAAATAACGGGCAAATCAATATCGTGTTTAATGCGGAAAATAGAAAAACGCTACAAAAGGATCTGCCGATAAAAGAAATTTTGGTACAGGAAATACCTCACCAGCATGCAGCCCTGAGGGAAATCGAAGAGGAGCTGAAATCGCTGGTCGGAATGGAAGAAATGAAACGGATGATCAAAGAAATATATGCGTGGATCTACATCAACAAACAGCGCGAGGCTAAAGGAATGAAGACTGGCCGTCAAGCATTGCATATGATGTTCAAAGGAAATCCCGGAACGGGAAAAACAACGGTTGCGCGTTTAATCGGGAAGTTGTTTCAAAAAATGAATGTACTCTCAAAAGGGCATTTAATCGAAGCGGAAAGGGCGGATTTAGTTGGAGAGTATATCGGTCATACTGCCCAAAAAACGAGGGATTTAATAAAGAAAGCCATTGGCGGGATCTTATTCATCGATGAGGCATATTCCTTGGGAAGG
>NZ_PHNG01000003.1:0-1184 GCF_002803435.1 Bacillus sp. mrc49
TGAACGAGAAACGCATTCAGCAATTGAATGAAAAACGCAAAAATGAACTCAAGACAAATGCGGAAAGTTCGAAGGTCATACAAGATTTAAATAAAGAAATTAATACAGCTATTCAGCGACAAAGTGCCTGGCAAAAGCAAGTAAAAGATGCTACCGGCAAAATGCTCGACTACACATCGTCCACGAAAGATTTAGAATCCGAACTGGCCAAACTTAAAAAGAAGACGGACGACAATGTGGAAAGTCAGAAAAAAAGCGGGTTAGCCTTTTCTGCTCAAAAAGATAAGCTTAAAGGATTGAGTGACCAGGCGAAGATCCATCAACAAATCGTTGATACCCAAAAACAAAAAGTTGCGGATTTGACAAGGGAATTTGGCGAACATGATCGTAGAGTCGATGAGGCTAAAAACAAATACAAGTCCCTTGTGGATGAGCAACATAAATTGAATTCATCGTTCAATACTCTGAACCGAAAAATCTCCACTGTTCACCCCTCTATTGGTAAGTTAGCAGATGATATTGGAAAAGCAGAATCGAAGCTTCGAGGTTTATCCGATCGTGCCCTGACTACGGGTTCAACACTAAATGATACAGGCCAATCCATTTCATCTAGCTTTAGCGGGATTACTTTAGCCGGCGGCGTAGGCCTAGGCTATACCATCAAGCAAGCAGCTGATTTTGAACAAGCTATGGCTGATATTAAAGCGCTCATGAACCCACATGAGTGGAAAAAATACGGGAGTGGGATCAATACCCTTGTAAAAGACCTGGGACTGGAAACGAAGTACAGTAATAAAGAAGTGGCCATCGGGATGCAGGAATTGATTAAAGCTGGTGTTGATTTAGACGCAATCATGAGTGGTGGTCTAAAATCTGCCCTTTCATTAGCCACAGCTGGTGAATTGGAATTAGGTCAAGCAGCTGAAATTGCCTCCACCGTGTTGAATTCATTTAGAGATGACAATATTGATATGGCCAAGGCAGCCGACTTATTAGCCGGTTCCGCAAATGCTTCCGCCACATCTGTGGAAGAAATGAATTATTCCTTATCCCAGGTTTCAAGTGTGGCAGGGCCCGTTGGGTTTAGCTTTGCAGATACAAATACAGCATTGGCAGTTTTTGCTCAAGCGGGGCTTAAAGGAAGCGATGCAGGTACATCCTTAAAAACCATGATCATGCGGTTG
>NZ_PHNG01000004.1:0-1163 GCF_002803435.1 Bacillus sp. mrc49
GTTCGATTCCCGTCGGGACCGCCATTTTAAAAAAACACTTTAAAAAATACTTGCTAAAATAAAGTTATTGTGATATAATATTAACCTGACTGTTAATTATCACAAGTCATTGGGCTATAGCCAAGCGGTAAGGCAACGGATTTTGATTCCGTCATGCGAAGGTTCGATCCCTTCTAGCCCAGCCATTTTTATTTTAGAGCCATTAGCTCAGTTGGTAGAGCATCTGACTTTTAATCAGAGGGTCGAAGGTTCGAATCCTTCATGGCTCACCATTTTGTATGCGGGTGTGGCGGAATTGGCAGACGCACCAGACTTAGGATCTGGCGCCGCAAGGCGTGGGGGTTCAAGTCCCTTCACCCGCACTGATAATTTTCTTCTTGACATCAAGACGAAAAGGGTGTTATACTTACGAAGTCGCTTTCGCGGTCGTGGCGGAATGGCAGACGCGCTAGGTTGAGGGCCTAGTGGGGGAAACCCCGTGGAGGTTCGACTCCTCTCGGCCGCACCAATAACATCATAGAAATTAGCGCCCGTAGCTCAATTGGATAGAGCATCTGACTACGAATCAGAAGGTTGTAGGTTCGACTCCCGCCGGGCGCACCATTTTTTTACGGGAAGTAGCTCAGCTTGGTAGAGCACTTGGTTTGGGACCAAGGGGTCGCAGGTTCGAATCCTGTCTTCCCGACCATCCTTTCTCGTAACATTACAAGAAAAATTAAATGCGGGTGTAGTTTAGTGGTAAAACCTCAGCCTTCCAAGCTGATGATGAGAGTTCGATTCTCTTCACCCGCTCCATTATTGCTCTTTGAAAACTGAACAAAACAAAGCGCCAACGTTAAATTTTAAGTGAGCACACACTATCAAAAAAGCAAATGAGCAAGTCAAACATTTCTTCGGAGAGTTTGATCCTGGCTCAGGACGAACGCTGGCGGCGTGCCTAATACATGCAAGTCGAGCGAATCGAAGGGAGCTTGCTCCCTGAGATTAGCGGCGGACGGGTGAGTAACACGTGGGCAACCTGCCTATAAGACTGGGATAACTTCGGGAAACCGGAGCTAATACCGGATACGTTCTTTTCTCGCATGAGGGAAGATGGAAAGACGGTTTACGCTGTCACTTATAGATGGGCCCGCGGCGCATTAGCTAGTTGGTGAGGTAATGGC
>NZ_PHNG01000005.1:0-1224 GCF_002803435.1 Bacillus sp. mrc49
ATTGATGATGAAGAAATATTAAGAAATGAAGTAGAAGTAATCGGAAACATCCACGAAAATCCGGAACTGTTGGAGGGAGGTCAATGATTTCCTACCATTACTCAGATACGGAATTGAATAAAATACTAAAAACATTAACGATCGTTGTTGATACTCGTGAAAATGTAAACGGGCATATTCTTGATTATTTACGGCAAAAAGACATTCCAGTGAAAATTCAAAAACTCGACACTGGTGACTATGGCTGCATGTTACCGAAAAATGAAGAATTGGGAATAAGTCGCGATATTTATTTAAGCAGCAGAGTAGAACGTAAAGCTCATATGGATGAAATTACGGGAAATCTTCAAAAAGATACACAAACAGCATTTGAAAATGAATTAATTCGCTCTAAAGATATTCCCTTTACTTTAATTGTGGAAGATCTGCACGGATACGAAAAAATGCTGAAAGGAAAGTATAGGTCCAAGTATAATCCATTAGCATTGCTCGGAAGGCTTAATACATTCAAAGCTAAGTACAATTTTGAAATTGTTTATTTAGATCAAAAATTCAGTGGTAATTGGATATACCACCATTTTTATTATCAGGCAAAACATTATCTTAGGACCGGTGCTTTTTAATATGACCGGACAAAGATATAAAGCTTTCTGTCCAGCTTGTAAGTTTATTGTTTATTCAGTTAAGCGCCAGCGACTAAACAATTATAAATTCGCTTGTACATGCGGATGTCATTTTATCTTAGATATTAACTTCGCCAGAAAGGATTGAACTATGGTCTTACGTAAAAGAGTCGAACTTGAAAAAGACTTTTATAAAAATGAACTGCTAAATATGGGGTATTTCAAAACGCCGGAGGGATTGCAGCTTTACGAACTAACATTGAGCGAATTGGAGGATATCTACAAAGCAGAAAAAGCGAGGGAGAAACATGACGGATAAACAAAAACGCCGGTTGAAAAAGTCTCTAGCCAAAAGAGAAAAGGATCGCTTGAATCATGCTTGGAGAAACATCTTTGTGAAGTCCGGTTTTCTTGAAGAAAGAAAATAAAAGGGGTGGGCAGATGTTCATTTTCGTAATGGTGGCATTCATTGTTGGGGCTTGGGTCGGGATGTTCTTCATGTCTTTATTTTCTGCAGGTGCTTATGAAAAAGGATTTAAGGATGGGAGTAAGTTAAATGAATACAATTGATGATCAATTAAAAAATGATGTGCTGCTTGCT
>NZ_PHNG01000006.1:0-686 GCF_002803435.1 Bacillus sp. mrc49
AATGACGACAGCACCGCGGCGGAAAACACCAGAAACAGCGCCAATCGCCGCTCGCTGTGCAGCGTATTGATGATTTTGCGGCCGACAAAATCGAAATAACCGCTGACCTCGACGCCCTTGGTGAGTAACATCAATCCAAGCAGCGTAATGATGGTGCGCCAGTCGATAAAACTGTTTAACGCAGGCAGCTGTTGCGGATTAAAGGCCGCCATCATTACGCCGGCTAACAGCAAAATATGCAAAAAACGATCTTTCAGGAACAGCTGAACCAGCCGGGCAACGGCATTTGAACTCATGTTGGGCGCTTCAAAAAAACAACCAGGGATCAGGAGCCAGACGTTAGCCCAAGCGCGGCGGCAACGCCAGCAAAATGCTCTTTTACCGTTAACTGCTTTTCATTTGCCGCGCTTTACTTTATTTGTAGCGCCTTTCACTGTTTCAAAGGATATTTTCATGGCTAACGTTTTTGCCAAAGGGCTGTTGCTGAGTATGACGATCGGCTTGCTGGCCGCCTGTAATGACCCCGATACCCGCCCACAGATCGACATTGAAGGCAAAACCATGGGCACCTTCTACAGCGTCAAGGTCAGCGGTGACGTCACGGTCAATAAACAGCAGTTGCAACAGCAGATTGACGCCGTGCTGGAACGCGCCAATGACGATATCTCAACCTACCGCAATGATTC
>NZ_PHNG01000007.1:0-544 GCF_002803435.1 Bacillus sp. mrc49
CGCCACCACAGGTACCTGCAGCTCTTTCGCCAGGGCTTTTAACGAGCGGGAGATCTCGGCAATTTCCAACGTTCGGTTGTCGGAGAGCGACGGCACGCGCATCAACTGCAGGTAGTCAATCATGATCAGACTGATGCCGTCATGTTCACGGAAAATACGCCTCGCACGTGAACGCACTTCGGTTGGCGTCAGGCCGGAGGAGTCGTCAATGTACATATTGCGCTTCTCCAGCAGGATACCCATGGTGCTGGAAATTCGCGCCCAGTCCTCATCGTCCAACTGGCCGGTACGGATACGGGTCTGGTCCACACGCGACAGCGAGGCCAGCATACGCATCATGATCTGGTTGCAGGGCATTTCCAGGCTGAAAATCAGCACGGGTTTGTCCTGCGTCATCGCGGCGTGTTCGCACAGGTTCATGGCGAAGGTGGTTTTACCCATTGCAGGGCGGGCAGCGACGATGATCAGATCCGATTTTTGCAAACCGGCGGTTTTCTTATTGAGATCCTGATAGCCGGTATCCACCCCGGTCACGCCATCGTGC
>NZ_PHNG01000008.1:0-315 GCF_002803435.1 Bacillus sp. mrc49
GATAGACGAAGCTCAAGCAGCAGTCAATAAATTGCCAGCCGGTGCGGAAAAAGACCGTTTACAAGATTTAGTGAACAAAGCGAAGGATTTATTGAAGAAAAAAGAAGAAGCAGAAAAAGAACAAGCCGATGCGAAGAAAAAAGTAGAAGACCTGTTCACGGATAACAAGTTCGACACATTGAAAGGAAGTACCAATCAAGCCGCGGTTGACGAAGCGGAAGCAGCAGTCAATAAATTACCAGCCGGTGCGGAAAAAGACCGTTTACAAGATTTAGTGAACAAAGCGAAGGATTTATTGAAGAAAAAAGAAGAAGC
>NZ_PHNG01000009.1:0-448 GCF_002803435.1 Bacillus sp. mrc49
GGTTGTTGCCTTCACGCTCGAAGATCGGGTGAGCCTTCACCTGAACCTGAACGTACAGATCGCCAGCCGGTGCGCCGTGTTCGCCTGCTTCACCTTCACCCGCAAGGCGGATGCGGTCACCGGTATCCACGCCGGCCGGGATTTTCACCGACAGCGTTTTGGCTTTCTCTACCCGGCCGTGGCCGTGGCAGCTGTTGCAAGGGTCTTTGATGATCTGACCGCGGCCATGACAGTGCGGACAGGCCTGCTGCACGGTAAAGAAGCCCTGGCGCATCTGCACCTGGCCCTGACCGTGACAGGTTGGACAGGTCACCGGCGAGCTGCCTGGCTTCGCGCCGCTGCCGTGGCAAACGCCACACTCTTCCAGCGTCGGGATGCGGATCTCTTTGGTCACGCCACGAACCGCTTCCTCGAGGGACAGCTCCATGTTGTAGCGCAGATCGGAACC
>NZ_PHNG01000010.1:0-976 GCF_002803435.1 Bacillus sp. mrc49
TTCTCCGTTGATAAAAAAGAAGTGAAGCTTTCCAACGGCTCCACTTTATCCTATGATGCCCTTGTCGTGGCACTAGGAAGCCAAACAGGATTCTTCGGCATTCCAGGTCTTGAAGAAAACAGCATGGTCTTGAAATCGGTGAAAGATGCCAACCAAATTTACAAGCATATCGAAGATCGCATTCGTGAATATGCCCAAACGAAAAATGAAGCCGATGCGACCATCGTAATTGGCGGGGGCGGCTTGACTGGCGTCGAGCTGATTGGTGAAATCGTCGATCATTTCCCTAAAATCGCCAAGAAATTCGGCGTGGACTTCAAGGATTTGAAAGTCAAGCTTGTTGAAGCTGGTCCAAAAATCCTTCCTGTGCTGCCTGATCCGCTAATCGACCGGGCCATGTCTTCCTTGGAAGCACGCGGCGTCGAATTCTTGACAGGTCTTCCTGTAACGGGTGTCAAAGGCAACCAAATCGAATTGAAGGATGGACAAACGATCACGGCCAATACGCTTGTTTGGACAGGCGGGGTTGCGGCTCTTCCTATCGTCGGCGAATCAGGTCTTGAAGTCGATCGCGGCAAAGCAGCCGTTAATGAATACCTGCAATCGACATCACATAAGGATGTATTCGTTGTCGGTGACAGCGCCCTTGCTTTCCCTCCAGAAGGCGGACGTCCATACGCGCCAACTGCACAAAACGCATGGCAAATGGGTGAGCTTGTCGGGTATAACCTCTATGCAGCCTTCGAAGGCAAGAAGCTTGAAGTATTCACGCCTGTAAACTCAGGTACGCTTGCGAGCCTTGGCCGTAAGGATGCCGTGGCAACCGTCGGAGCCAATAACACATCCCTGAAAGGCCTGCCGGCCACTTTGATGAAGGAAGCAAGCAATATCCGCTACCTATCACACATCAAAGCGCTATATAGCTTGGCCTACTAAAATAAAGAATCATTTCAAAAAGGACCATTCATCAAATGAA
>NZ_PHNG01000011.1:0-795 GCF_002803435.1 Bacillus sp. mrc49
ACCACTATCCCACTTTTCCATTTAAAAACGTTCATATTCGCCACTCCTCATTCATGAACTAAAATCGCCAACCCGGATTAAATCCACGCTGGCGATTTTACGTCCTAAATCTGAAATTCAATTTATCCAAACAGGGAATCTCCTATATACCCACCCTTTTTCACACCTGGTAAACACGCAAACATCGCACTTCCCCTGTGAACGATATATTCATTGAGCTTGTCATTTTTTGCGAGTCGCTCTTGTATGGGGATGAATTGTTTACTCGGGCTTCGCTGAAAACAAATGAATAGCAGACCAGCATTGAAGCTGCCTGTTTTGGGATCCATGCCATCCGCATATGAATAAGGACGCCTCAGGATTTTTGCTTTGCCGTCTCCCCTGGCTAGGCTCATATGGGAATTCTCCGGAATGGTCAGGTTTCCATTTGAGTCTTTAGCTTCTAAATCAACGCGATCAAACTCATTCTTCATCCCTAATGGAGCTCCGCTGTCCCGGTGACGCCCAAACGTGTTTTCTTGCTCTTTCAATATCGTACGGTCCCAAACCTCGATATACATCTGGATTCGGCGCACAACCATATACCTGCCGCCAACAAGCCAGTCGGGTCCGTCCCCGGCCTTTACCCAAACATGCTGATTCATTTCACTGGCATCATTCGTATCCGGATTGACCGTACCATCCTTAAAACCGAATAAATTACGCGGTGTCGTCTTTTTCGAATCGGCTTGCTTAGTCCGTTGAAAACCCGTCTGCGCCCAATGAATGATCGTCTTCCCTCTTCCTATCCTTACC
>NZ_PHNG01000012.1:0-874 GCF_002803435.1 Bacillus sp. mrc49
AATAGGATATATTCAATCGTAATTCTCCGATTCGTTTTTTCCAAATAATAATCAAGTGATTTCATTAATTTTTCAATCGGGATCGCCCTGTTGATTTTCATGATTCGCGTCCTCAGATCGTTATTAGGTGCATGCAGGGAGATAGCTAGATTCACCTGTAATTGCAGATCTGTGAATTCATAAATCTTTTTGGCAAGGCCGCTCCTAACGTATGTATTATTTCTTACTATTTTACAGAACTTAGTTTCATGTTTCACTTCAAAGTTCTAATTTATCAGTTAATGGGTAAAATTTCAAATTATTAGTCAAATAAAGCCTTCTTCTGTATACTAGATAGAGTGATGGAAATAAAGCAATGGAGGAGAAATCATGAACTGGAAAACGTTTTTACTGGGTACTGCAGCCGGATTTGCGGCTGGTTATGCGACAAAGCAAATATTGGAACAATCAAGCAGGACTTCTCCGGATAAAGTGCTGGCCCACGTGAAGGAAACCGTCAAAAAGGATGGAAATATATATGGTTCCTGGATTTTGATGAAACCGGAAACCTACACGAAGAATGAGTTGGACTATTTAGTATATAAAGGCGGGATCACCAGAAATACAGAGGGCTTGCGGGAGCAATTCGAATTTGTCGCAGATGCAGCGACAGGAACGATTCTGGAGCTCAATGCACAACATGATTAACGGCAAAAGGGGGGCTGTCAAAATGACGTCCCCCTTTTGCCGTGCGTGCTTAGCGGTTCCGTTTCAATTGCGCTATTATCTCTTTACCCGATTTATCCCATTTGAGCGCCCGATAATAGGCATCATGGTAAAAGCTGTACCAAGCCCCATTTTCCAGTCCGTCTTTCATCCACTTCTCCTTTGCCTC
>NZ_PHNG01000013.1:0-771 GCF_002803435.1 Bacillus sp. mrc49
AAAAGATCGAGAGTGAATCTTGGTATAATCGAATCCGTGAAGATGGCGATCACAAAGAGAAATTCCCTTATATCCTGAATGGGACAACCGCTGCAAAGGGGAGCGGACTTAAAGCAATCATTTTCATTGAAGAAGATGGCAGGGGAATCCTGATTACACCTAATAAAGGGCGTCAAGTCTACTTCAGGCTCAAGGAATCGATTTTGACAGGAGGTGATGGGGAAAATGGCTAAAAAAACAAAAAAGATTATTTTACTAGCTGCGATATTATTGATGATCGGTGTTCTTTCATTTACTCAATTACCTAAAGACCCTGACCCTTTCCTATCGGATAAGCAAGTCATCAAACGCATCAACTCATTTTTTTCTGAAGCCCAGCCAAAGATCATTCAAGACCGTATCTTTTTGGATGATACACATGTATTTGTTCCTTTTATTAGCGAGGATGATGGGTATGGGATGAGCTTTTGGATTTGGAAGAATAATAAATGGAGAGCAGCTTCCGTGAATGAAGGAGGTGAGCATCAGGTTTGGAATGGAGAAAAGAAATCAAAAATCATCTGGAATATCAATCCTAAAGATGAAGTTGGCGAAATCAGGTTTTTTCTAAAGAAAGAAAGGGAATTCATGGTGGCGGATGGGGTGGATACCTATCAACCAGGAATGGAAATGATGCACCGGATTACGCTTCAAGAAAAAATGTACGGAGTCGAGGAGTATCCTGATCATTGGCAGGAGCTTATGACACAATATGCGAAAATACAGGCCAAA
>NZ_PHNG01000014.1:0-686 GCF_002803435.1 Bacillus sp. mrc49
AGACTTGCTTCGTTTCGGATTGATCCCGGAATTCATCGGACGACTGCCAGTAATTGCGACTCTTGAGCAATTGGATGAAGCCGCTTTGATTGAAATCCTGACTCAACCGAAAAATGCTCTTGTTAAACAATATCAAAAATTACTTGAGCTTGATGATGTCGAATTGGAATTCGAACCGGAAGCCTTAAGTGAAATTGCCAAAAAAGCGATTGAGCGTAAAACGGGTGCCCGTGGATTGCGTTCCATCATTGAAGGCATCATTCTAGAAGTGATGTTCGATCTGCCTTCACGTGATGATGTTGCAAAATGTGTGATCACAGGCAACACGATTTCCAAAAACGAATCTCCAAAGCTTGTCCTTAAAGATGGCACGACCATCAAGGGTCAAGAAAAGAAAACATCCGCTTAATGAATGTGAAAAGTAAGACGCCAGTACAACCTGGCTGTCTTCATGTATAGAAAAAGGGTTTCGGAGTGATTTCATTCCGAAACCCTTTTTTTTTTTGCAAATTGCACGCTTGATCTTATCCTCTTGTCCGATGTTTCGGTGGCTAGGCGCGGTAGAAGAACTGTTTAAACAAGTCAAGACCCAAAATGTAGCTCACCCTTTTCCCGACCTCCTCTGGATAAGCGAGTGCCTGAAAAGTAAAGCAACGGTCAATGTCCATGTCCTCCAAACCTGTGAT
>NZ_PHNG01000015.1:0-583 GCF_002803435.1 Bacillus sp. mrc49
AAAATCCTACACGGGTCATACAGCAGTTTTATCAACCACAGATTATTATGTTATTGAAGCGTCAAAAACCAAAAATAATGGAGCGAAAGTCCATCATTGGAATCGTAGTAATTTGTGGGGGGGGGGGCTAGTGGAATTAAGCAACTTAAAGTAACAAGTAAGCTAGGGAAAGATGCTACTGCTGCTGAACGTAAAAAGGCAGTAAACTACGGTAAGGATCAAATAGGAGAACCATATAAATTAAAAACCACTATATGGTCAACGGATGCCTGGTATTGTTCTAAATTAACAAATGCACAATGGGATTATGCAGGGTATAACTTGCAATCTTCAAGAGCTTTTCATATTGATGGAATCTTGGCAGTAATACCTAATGATATTCTGAATGATGCTAATACTCGAGTGAAAAAGAATTGGGGCACCTCACTTCCGGGTAAAATTTAAAGGAAACTATAGGAGAATTATGAAGAAAAAGTACTTACCTTTAATTTTATTATCTTTTGTGTTTGTTGTGATTGCGTTTGTCTTTTTTAAGAAAGAAAGTACACAAAGAATAGTGGTAAATGGGATCGGGAATTTCAAT
>NZ_PHNG01000016.1:0-702 GCF_002803435.1 Bacillus sp. mrc49
GTTTGTCATTGGAATGCTCTTGATGTTAGGCGTTTCTCCATATACACTTTAAATACGATTGAGGAGTGGATAATTTGAAAGAAATAACGATGGATCAATTAATATTTAAAGAGCATTTATCGATGATCGAACAATTTTCATTGAAGGATTTTATGTTTAAGTGGCTCGGCAGCCCAGATGAAGGATTGGATCACTTACCGCAGGTTGGCGAGACGATCGATGATACGATTACGAGTCAGCTTGTGATGACTTCGAACCGGGGGAAAGGTGAGGAAGTGTATAACTATGGCGTCACTCCGCAAATGACCAATTACCTTGGGACGATTTCGAGCGGGGTGTTCACGACATTGGTTACGGATTCAGCGAACCGGGCACTGAGAAGCTACAAGCGGGGTGACTTGGTCGTGGAGAATATGACGATTTATTTCATCAAGCCAGTCCAAATCGACAGTACGCTTGAAATTCACCCGCGTGTTCTTGACGTAGGGCGTAAATTCGGAAAAGTGGATGTCGAGGTGTTTAACCAAGGTAAACTTGTCGGGAAGGCAATGTTAACGTGCCAATTGCTGGACAGATCGTGAAAAATGAATCAAAAAGGATAATCGAAGGTCGATTATCCTTTTTGATTTGCGGCTTCTTCAATCGCATATGGCAGGTAATATTTATACATTTTATAGCCTCCAAAAATGCTGAACAGGCCGA
>NZ_PHNG01000017.1:0-625 GCF_002803435.1 Bacillus sp. mrc49
GGGTGTATCATCCAATGTAAGCAGGCAAAACTGTTTTTCCTCCAAAAAGCCCGGCAGCCCGCTTTCGAATCGATAGATTTCATTCGCCATTAATTCAATTTCGCCATGAAATTTGGTTTGTACATTCATCTCCGTTTTCACTCACCTGGCATATGCCATCGACAATGGAGGCATACCTTCAGGAAATAGGCAGGGCGGGGCGGGATCGGAAGCAAAGCGTGGCCATCTTATTATATAGTGATGGCGATGAAGGACTTCCGCTGCATTTGATGGAGCAACAATTGCCGACCGATGCTCAAATTGAAGGGGTATGCTCGTACTTGGGCGCTTCAGGCTTGACGCTGTCCCGTTGCACCCTTCCTGAAAAAGAACAGCTCTCGCAAGCCTATTCCTTGAACGAAATCCAGCTTCGTTTTTTCACTCAGCTCATGACAGCCAATGAAAACCCGTTACACCAAATGGCGGAGATGAAGCAATATTGCCAAAAGCGAAAGTCCGCCAATCAAGAAAAGCTGCATAAGTTCTTGAATTGGATTCATGCAAAGGAATGCCGGCGCTTAGGAGTATTGGATTACTTTGATGAAAAGCAGCAAGCAGTAAACCCGCAATGCTGTGACTACTGTGG
>NZ_PHNG01000018.1:0-672 GCF_002803435.1 Bacillus sp. mrc49
CAAAATAAATACGGTTTTCGTTCACGGTATATCGATAGATAAGTCATCGCGTAAAGTTCATATCAATGGCGGGGAAGTGCCTTTCACGACAAAGGAATTCGATTTGTTGCTGTTTCTAGTGATGCACCCGAACCAAGTATTGAGCAAGGAGCAACTATATGAGAGCAATTGGGGAATGGAGTCGGCGGCGGATGTCTCGACTGTCACCGTCCATATTAGAAAATTACGTGAAAAAATCGAAAGAGACCCGGCACATCCTAAATACCTGGAAACGGTTTGGGGCGCCGGGTATCGTTTCAATGTATAAATGGTCTTTGCATTACCTGTCACAAAAGTGGCGATTTTTGGGATGATAAATAAAATTTAAAAAGACGTTAAGCTTTTTTTGGAAATTGCATAACGGGAGTTAATGATTGGGCGTTAACACCATATTAAACGGATAACAAAGACTCAACTAAGTTTTATGGGATGCGATCGAACAGGGCTGCCCTTAAGTAGCCTTCTTGAGTAGCCCAGTGCAATGGTGTATACCCTGTCCCATTTTGATCTTGCTTATTAATGGATAGACCACTTTGAATCAATATTTTAGTAATCTCCAATTTCCCTGATGCAGCGGACGCGTGTAAAGGGGTATATCCACCTCGATCTAAACTCAAGTTGCTTCCCTTATCA
>NZ_PHNG01000019.1:0-486 GCF_002803435.1 Bacillus sp. mrc49
AAGTCCAAATCGCCATTCCTTCCCAAGCCTTCATTATCCAAAAAGACTCAAATGTAGAAGCGATGAACGAATTTGAATCGATGCGCGACTGACAAAAAGACTTGCCCTAAATCGGCAAGTCGTAGCTCTTGTAAGCCAAAAGGCTTCGGAAGTCTCATTCCGAAACCTTTTGGCTTTTCGAATTCGAGATATGAATGAGTGGTACTCACTTTTTTCCCTCTTTTACTTCGCATAGATAATCTTTTAAACTAGTCATGATATTACCGAGTCATTCTTGAAGAGGTACAGAACTCCTGCAGGAAATGCGTGTCCACGCGAGACACCGCAGGCTAAAAGACGAGGAGGCTCACGGACCGCCCGCGGAAAGCGAGCACTCGCAGTGACATGAAACGTTCATCATCCAAATCATCACACTGGGAGCAAGCAGGCTGCCAGTTTCGTATTCACGCAGAGTGAAGTGGAACGGAGGGTGCGAGACTCCTGCGG
>NZ_PHNG01000020.1:0-473 GCF_002803435.1 Bacillus sp. mrc49
TTCAAAATTATAGGTATTATTATTTTAACCTGCATTATTCTTAGCCCGTTCAATACATTGGCGCAAGAAAGCTTGTCAGAAAGGAATACTATTATAAAAGAATTAGAAAAAAAGATTGCCGCGGAGGCAGCACTGACAATCGATCCTTCATATTGGATAACACTAAAGATCGTACCTTCCTCCATCACTTTTTTGATATAGCCCGCATCATTCATTGGTGTTGGATAGGTTTCAAAAATTTCACCATATAACTTAGCCAGCTCATGTGCATCTTCGACTTCAGCAAATCGAAGGGAATAATCTTCAGGCAGTTGCCGCTTTTCTATCACTCTAGGAATATCGATGACATCCTGGATAATTTTGTCTTCCCTCATCCAATCGTCACTTGTCCGCCTTTCATCAGTAAAATACAAGGCCATGCAATAAGCATCATTCCCATTAAAATACTTCCTCAATATTCCTTCGAGCACAAA
>NZ_PHNG01000021.1:0-563 GCF_002803435.1 Bacillus sp. mrc49
ACAGCGACGCGATGGCATACACCGCGCTGGCCAGATACAGCAACACGATGCTGATCTGCAACAGCGGGTGGGTGATCCAGTTACACTGCCAACGTGGTGTCTGATCGCCATGCTTGCGCGCCCCACGCAGGATCAGCATCGGCATAATCGACAAAATCACCCCGCTGAAAACCCCGGCGAAATAGAGCGCATTAACGAATGACACCAACCCGCTGTAGGCCAGCGCGAACGGTGGCAGCACCACCAGCATCAGCACGCCGAAACGGCGCAGCGGCTGTTCGTCGTTACCCAGTCTGAACTGGTCGAAAATATTGGTCAGGAAGCTGCCGCCGAGGCCCCAGTAAGAGGTCAGCATCGCGCACAGGGCAAAAATATTGGCGGAGAAGAAGGCCCACTGCCCTAACGCCTGACCCCATGAAATGGTCGCCACGTCAGAAATGTTATTCAGCCCGCTGAGCGCAATCACCGACATCGGCACCGCCGCCAGCAGCACAAAGGTCACGGCCATTCCGACCATAATCGCCTTGGGCAGTTGTTCTGGCTTGTCCGAAAAGCCGCGCGCC
>NZ_PHNG01000022.1:0-509 GCF_002803435.1 Bacillus sp. mrc49
AACACCGCAGGAGGAAATCGTCAGCGATCTTTTCGCCGAGGTCCTGGGCCTTTCAAGGGTGGGTATCGATGATAGCTTCTTTAATTTAGGCGGTCACTCTCTTCTTGCCTCGACTTTGATGGCTCGAATAAGAGATACATTCGGAGTTGAAATAGGCATTGGTAAATTGTTCGAGACACCGACCGTTTCCGGTCTTGTCAAACAGCTTTCTAACGGGAGAAGTGCAAGGTTGCCTGTTAAAAAGGCACAAAGGCCAAAACAGGTGCCTCTTTCCTTTGCCCAGCGGCGATTATGGTTCCTTCATAGCCTGGAAGGTCCGAGCCCGCCGTATAACATTCCGCTCGTGGTTGAAATGTCCGGTGAAATTGATACCGGGGCACTCGAAGCTGCGCTCAATGATGTAGTCGAGCGCCATGAATCATTGCGTACGCTCTTTCCCGTTACATCGGGTACAGCTCATCAATATGTGTTAGATCCTTCCGAGGCGCAAGTGGAATTATTGGTATCGC
>NZ_PHNG01000023.1:0-573 GCF_002803435.1 Bacillus sp. mrc49
TTGGGCGGAAAGTGTGGATGGAAAAGGAACTACGGTATTCTTTACACTTCCTTACGAACAGGAAGAAGAGGATGATTGGTCATGAATTTTGAACGTGCAAAAAGCATAATACTGATTATATTGGTGGGGACGAGCATTTTCTTGACCTGGAGCATCTGGACGTATGAGCCTGAATATGATCAATTGAGTCAATCGTCCGATTATATAAAGATAAAAAGCGATGTGGAGATCGTCAGTGATGTCATTAAACCGGTCAGTTCAGGTGGGACATAAAATGACTACGCGGGACATATAGTGTCCAATCAGACTTTTTAGGAGTTTTATCTATGCGTACATTACTCGAGGTACAAAGAAAATTATTACCTGATTTCCTTATGGTTATGCAAAAAAGATATGATATCCTGCGTTATATCAAAATGATGCAGCCGGTGGGAAGGCGAAGCCTGGCCGTGAGTCTTAATTTGACGGAACGGACGCTTAGAGGCGAGGTCGATTTTCTGAAAAGTCAGAACCTGGTTAATATTTTCAGTTCTGGTATGACACTGACTGATGAAGGGATGGAAATCCTGGATA
>NZ_PHNG01000024.1:0-482 GCF_002803435.1 Bacillus sp. mrc49
GGCTGTCAGGCAGTTGAAGCAAACAGTTAAGAGAGGCAATTATGAAACGTATTACCATCGCTACCGCCATTGCTTTGCTGTTTTCCGCCAACGTCATGGCCGCTACCGAGATCACTTCCCATCAGGCAGACCAGCGCCAGAGCGTCGGATTCATCACGCTGAACCAGAACGTGGTCTCGCCGGATGACGCCAGCAGCCAGGTGAGCAAAATAGCCGATCAGCGCGGAGCTACCGCCTATCGAATCATTGCGCTGCATGAACCGGAAAACAACAGCACTATCCACGTCAGCGCGGAACTGTATCGCTAAACCTGTATGCCGTGCCAGGGAAGCAAGCCGCGCCCAAAAGCGGCAAAGTAAAATGTGAAAATGTCGTCAGCCCCCTGCCCGCAGGGGGCTTTTTTTATAAGGTTTTCACGAAGAACTCGGCCGTCGCCTTGAGTGCCAACGGCGTGATGCGGTGCTTGACGTCCGGTTCAGTTA
>NZ_PHNG01000025.1:0-478 GCF_002803435.1 Bacillus sp. mrc49
CATGCTGCGGCTGTTGTTCAGCTTGTCTGACGGAACCGCCAGGGTGAAGCCCAGCTGTTTGAGCATTTGCCCCTGGGAAGATTCGGCGGTCCACAGGTTGGCTGATTTGCCGTCGGCGCTGAAGACCAGGGCGGAGGTCGGTTGTTCCGGCAGCGTCATGCGTTGCTTAAGCGACTTTTCGCGGCTATCGAAATCATCAACGATTTTTTGCGCCCTGGCTTCGTGTCCGGTGGCCCGGCCCAGCTCGATCGCCAGCGCCTGCCAGCTTTTGTCGTCGTAATTGACCACCAGCACCGGGGCAATGGCGGACAGCTGATCGTACAGGCGCACGGCGGAGTCGGCGCCGGTAGCGGAGATGATGATCAGATCGGGCGCTTCACCGGCAATGGCTTCCGCGTTGGGTTCACCAATGTACAGGCGCTTTACGCCGCGCTGTGCCGCGATAGCGCTCCATTGGTGGAAGAAACCTTGTGAGTCC
>NZ_PHNG01000026.1:0-449 GCF_002803435.1 Bacillus sp. mrc49
GCTGGCGGCTTTTCAGGGCAATGTGACACTGGTCGAAAGCGCCATCGAGCATATTCAGGGACGGGCCATAGGGTACTTGCTGTTAAGCGTGACACCGTCACCGTTCGCATCCGCTATTCCACAAACGCTGGCCGACAGCGTGGAGGTACTGGGCTATGTCACTGCTGCTTGACCGGCTGTGGGCCGGATTTCTCGATACGCTGCTGATGGTGGGTGTTTCTTCCCTGCTGGCACTGGCGCTGGGGCTGCCGCTGGCGGTTGTGCTGGTGGTCAGCGAACGCGGTGGGCTCTATGAACAAGTCGGGGTTCAACGGGTACTCGGCTGGCTGGTGAATCTGTTTCGTTCGATCCCCTTCTTGATCCTGATGGTCGCCTTGATCCCGTTCACCCGCATGCTGGTCGGCACCTCTTACGGCGTCTGGGCAGCGGTAGTACCGCTGACGGTCGCC
>NZ_PHNG01000027.1:0-409 GCF_002803435.1 Bacillus sp. mrc49
TATAACACGACCTTTGCGGAAATCGAATACAGTCCCCTCCACATCCACAGCCTGACCTGTTGGTATCAAGCCATCATCAAGCTCCAGGAATTGATCGCTTTTTAACGTCAGCCGATGTAATGCGATTGACCGTTTCAGATTGCCGCTCAAATTAAAGTACGTATGATTTGTCAAATTCAAAATGGTCGGTCGATCACTTTCCCCTTCGAGCGTAAGGATGATTTCATGATCGTTTGTCACCGTATAAATCACCGCCAATTCAACCGTTCCAGGATAGCCTTCCTCCAGATGGTCGCTTAACCGGCTATAGCGAATGCTTATTGAGTCGGTCTCTTCGGTGATGGATACATCCCAAACCGCTTTATCAAACCCTTTGATGCCGCCATGAAGATGGTTGCCAAGATTGTTT
>NZ_PHNG01000028.1:0-515 GCF_002803435.1 Bacillus sp. mrc49
CCCAAGCTGGATGCGGTCATGAACGTGCTGATCCTGCTGCCGTTCGCCGTGCCGCCGGTGGTGTCGGCAGTCGGGTTGATGCAGCTGTTCGCCGCCGATCCGTTGCCGCTGCTGGGCACGCCGTGGATCCTGATCGGCTGCTATTTTTCCATTACGTTGCCGTTTATTTACCGCGCCATCAGCAACAACATGCAGGCGATCAACCTGCGCGACCTGATGGACGCCGCACATCTGCTGGGCGCCAGCACCTGGCAGGCGGCGCTGCTGGTGGTGCTGCCGAACCTGCGCAAGGGCGGAATGATTGCGGTACTGCTGTCGTTCTCTTTCCTGATTGGCGAATTCGTCTTCGCCAACCTGCTGGTGGGCAGCCAATACGAAACGCTGCAGGTTTACCTCTATAACATGCGTAACGGCAGCGGCCATTTCACCAGCGCATTGGTCATTTCTTATTTCGCCGTGGTGCTGATCGTCACCTGGTTGGCGAATTTGCTGAATAAAAATAAGGGCTAACCGCA
>NZ_PHNG01000029.1:0-461 GCF_002803435.1 Bacillus sp. mrc49
GGACGCTTGCAGACGGATGGGCTCGATTCCAAGAGCTTGATCCCGCTCTCGTCTTACTCGATATCATGCTGCCTGATGGCGAAGGCTATGATTTATGCAGGCGTATTCGTGAAGTTTCCAATGTACCCATTTTATTTTTGTCGGCAAAGGATGAGGAAATCGACAAGCTTTTAGGGTTGGCGATCGGCGGCGATGATTACATTACCAAGCCATTCAGTCCGAAGGAGGTTGCCTACCGGGTGAAGGCGCAGGCTGCTGGTATACCATTCCAAACACTCGCTCCATAAGGACGTGAACCTATATCCAGTGCATTACTTAATACAGCTGGCACAGAACGGTTATATTCAGGTGTTACAAATAAAAAAGCATCAAATTGCTTTGTTTTGTTACGAAATGCCGTATATTCTGGTAGGACATTATTTTCACTATCATCATCCTGATTATAGAATGGGAGATTTCCG
>NZ_PHNG01000030.1:0-445 GCF_002803435.1 Bacillus sp. mrc49
CAGGCCATTGTGGTCATTGTCATAGCCTGAATTGAGCACGCTACTGGAAAACAGCTTGCTGGTGTAAGCCGAGTAATTAGCGGAAAGGTGCGCGGTGGTACGCTCATTGGCATCCCATGACAGTTTGGCGAAATAGTTGTCGGAAACACGCTTTTGATTACGGTAACCCGGCTCGGTAGACACAATTTCCAGGGCATTGTCCGGCCCTAACTGCAGGCCGCTGCCACCGGTGGTGTAGGTAGGCAAATCGGAGATACGGTGCGAGGCGGAAACCACGATGCCGAGGTTATCGGCAATCCCTGCCTCAAACCAGCCGCCAAAGTTCTGTTTGGTGTATTTGGGTTGATAGCGCCCAGGGCGACTGGTGTCGTTTTTGGCGCTGTCAAAATCCATATCAGGATCGGTGAACACTTTGTTCCACGAGGAACGCGTTTCACGAAAATAC
>NZ_PHNG01000031.1:0-396 GCF_002803435.1 Bacillus sp. mrc49
TCGTAAAAACCGTGGAGAGCCGGGTGTTTCAGCGTATCTCAACCGATCCTGTTTGTCCCAACCTGCACTGTACTCCTTGCCCGTCATCTGTTATTAACTGGCGACGCCCGGGCTCGGCCTCTTGCCGAACCCGGTCTTTTCGAGGAAATACCATGCAAAAATCCCACGCTCACCGTAAACACCTGACCCGCACCGAGGTCACCCGCCTGTTGCAACAGGCCGCCGCCGGCCGCGCCCCCGAACGGGACAGCTGCCTGATTTGGATGGGCTTTATCCACGGCTGTCGCGTCAGTGAACTCAACAGCCTGCGCATCAACGACCTGGACATGGACAGCGGCAGTCTCTACATCAACCGCCTCAAAAACGGCCTCTCCACCATCCATCCGCTGGAAGCCA
>NZ_PHNG01000032.1:0-458 GCF_002803435.1 Bacillus sp. mrc49
AAGATTGTAATATCCTATCCTCTGAATGGGCGAAACGATTGAAGGGATTGGACCGTCCCATTTTATTTGTTGGCCAAGATGCAGATATCCATCGGGAGGCAATCACGGACTCACTGGGCGAATTAGCCGTATTTGCCCCGATACAGTCCTTCAACTCAAGACCAAGCGAACTGGCTTTCCTTGGCCTTGACAAGACGGAAGAGGATATTCACAAGTTTGTACCGAACTATATACGCATGGCGCCCTTTCAGAAGCTTAACAATTGCTTGCTGCGTACAGGTTATGATGAAGCCGGGATGTGTGTGGACGAAGGATTAAAAAGGATCAGCAGCCTTATTGCTAATCAAGAGGCAGAACTGCAGCAAAAAGGTAAAAAAAGTAACACGAGTGAAGCGGAAATAAAACTGGAGCTTGTTCAATTACTGGTGAAAATCTATAAAATGAGCCATAAAGAATTA
>NZ_PHNG01000033.1:0-376 GCF_002803435.1 Bacillus sp. mrc49
CCGCATATGGCGGTGGCAACTTCCATGTTCATGGTATTTCTATCGTCCATCACGAATTCGATCACCCATATTTCACTTGGGAATATCAATTGGCCCTATGCTTTAGCCCTGATTCCGGGAGCGTGGGTCGGAGCGAAATGGGGGGCATGGATCAATACGCGGCTAAAGAGCGCGTCATTGGAAAATATGTTGAAAATAGTTCTGATAATCATTGGTTTACGTCTTATTTACCAAGGGATTACCGGATAAGCGAGGAGGAAGGAAATGATGTCGGAAATCATTCATTTATATCACACCAATGATCTTCATAGTCATTTTGAGAATTGGCCTCGTATCGAGAAGTTTCTTAAGGAAAGAAGGGAGCTTCATCAAGAAA
>NZ_PHNG01000034.1:0-357 GCF_002803435.1 Bacillus sp. mrc49
CGATGTGTACATGATCGTAGCGGTATCCTCCAGATAAAACTCCTGAAGGATCTCTGCCGTTCTTTCATTTGGCAATTGTTCGATAAAAAGAAGGGGCAACTCAAGAAGATCCCCCGCCATATCATCAAGCTTGCTTGCGAAGGAGCCTTCAGAGAGCAAATAGGAAGCACCGCTGTCCTCGACCTGCCACGACAATTCCTTTGCCGTTAATTTATTATTCAGCATCACGATCTTCACACCGAGATAAAATAGGGCATGGATGGTGATGACGCCGTCAATATGATTACGGAGCAGCACTGCGCATGAATCGCCAGCCTTGAGACCGGCGCTGGCCAGCCTGCGTGCCATTTTCTCCGT
>NZ_PHNG01000035.1:0-376 GCF_002803435.1 Bacillus sp. mrc49
AAAGGGCGCACGGTGGATGCCTTGGCACTAGGAGCCGATGAAGGACGGGACTAACACCGATATGCTTCGGGGAGCTGTAAGTAAGCTTTGATCCGGAGATTTCCGAATGGGGAAACCCACTGTTCGTAATGGAACAGTATCTTTACCTGAATACATAGGGTACTGAAGGCAGACCCGGGGAACTGAAACATCTAAGTACACGGAGGAAGAGAAAGCAAACGCGATTTCCTGAGTAGCGGCGAGCGAAACGGAATTAGCCCAAACCAAGAGGCTTGCCTCTTGGGGTTGTAGGACACTCAACATGGAGTTACAAAGGAACGGGGTAAATGAAGCGATCTGGAAAGGTCCGTCAAAGAAGGTAAAAACCCTGTAGTTG
>NZ_PHNG01000036.1:0-457 GCF_002803435.1 Bacillus sp. mrc49
CAGGTGCGTTTCTACCCGGTCAGCGAGCAGGAGCTGGATGAGCAGCGAGAGGCGTTCCGCGAAGGGCGCGCGCAGATCCGCATTGAGGACAGCGAATTCGATTTTGCCGATTACCGCCGTTTTCTGGCGGACAACGCGGAAGACATCAGCGCCTTCCAGCAGCGCCAGCAACAAGCATTCAGCCACGAAGTGACGCGCTGGCAGGCGGAAGAGGAGGAGGCCGAGGCCCAATTGTTGCCACCGCCGACGGATGAGGAAGAGGTGGATGGCGACCTGGTCAGCGCCGACCTGAACGGCAGCGTGTGGAAGATCCTGGTCGAGCCGGGGCAAAGGGTGGAAGCCGGTCAGCCGTTGATCGTGGTCGAGGCAATGAAAATGGAACTGGCGGTCACCGCGCCGCGTGCCGGGATCGTCAAGCGCATCAGTTGCCAGCAGGGGCGGCCGGTGGGGCCGGGCG
>NZ_PHNG01000037.1:0-427 GCF_002803435.1 Bacillus sp. mrc49
ACAACACGATATGCGCGCCCGGTTTCAACAGGCTGCGATCGCCGGGATCCAGGGTGACGATCGGCACATCCTCCGGCACGTTAACGGTTTTTTGCTGGTTGCCGTAGGTCACGGTCAGGGTGCGTCCGTTGGACTTCACCAGTTTGCCCACGGTACCGTTGGTCATGGTGTCGACCTTGCCGTCGGCGGATTCCCAGGCCGAGTGGCCTTCGCCGGTGCCGCGCAGGCTGGCTGCGAACACGTGCACTTCCAACGCTTTCAAAGAGCCGTCCGGCTGCGGTACGGCAGCGGTGCCGATAAAGCTGTCCGGTTTGATATCATCCAGCGTGCCTTTCGACACGCTCAGCACTCGGGTCTGGTCATTGAGCTTGACGCTAACCTTTTCCCCTTTGCGGTCGGTGAGTTGCAGGCTGCTGTCGCTTACCTG
>NZ_PHNG01000038.1:0-412 GCF_002803435.1 Bacillus sp. mrc49
GAATGAACATGTCGACAAAATCATCGATATGCGCCGATATCTAGTGCTGACTGAAGGCAGGCTTGATCCTGATGCCCAACGTGCAATGACCAATATTGAGCGTCAAGGAAACCCTTGGGGGCTGAACCGAAAAGAGAGAGAAGATTGGAGAACCTTGAGGGAGGATGTCAGCGTTCCTACCGGGAAGGAATTGCAAAAGGCAGACGAAGAATTCGAATATTTATTCTGGGTGGGTTCAATGGGATCTTATGATAACAGAAGCCAGAAGATTGCCCTTTCCTTTGCCAAGTTAATGAATGAAGCGGGCGTCAAATTCGCGATTCTGGGAAATAAAGAGAAAAACTCAGGGGATACCCCGCGTCGATTGGGTAATGAGTTTGTTTTTCAGGAGCTTGCCATGAAGAACATCGAA
>NZ_PHNG01000039.1:0-385 GCF_002803435.1 Bacillus sp. mrc49
GCCGAAAGCCAACCGATTGGCGGACTGAATATTATCGCTCCAATGATCATTGGCATATCGGAAGCCATGATGAGCCCGATCATGGCAACATTAGCAACAATGCCCCCGCTATGGCCGCCATATAGTTTCCCACCTGAATAGGCAAGCATGAGTGGCAACACATATCGATAAATCGGATCGATAAATTGACTCAGGACAGCATCGGGCTTCCACGCCTTCGCATACCTGACTCCACGCCAAACATATATATCGTTTTCCATCGTCCCTTGAAGATGCCCTTTTGCTGTCGTTACGATTGATCCTATCATCCACTCTCACCTCTCCATATAGTTTCGATTACTTAAGTTCTTCTTTTTTGATTCCGTTATATCCTTCATCTTTACAA
>NZ_PHNG01000040.1:0-398 GCF_002803435.1 Bacillus sp. mrc49
TGGACTGTTTACTCTACTGTGCCGAAACACATTCGAAAACTCACTAATTTAACAGAGCTAATCGTCCTAGAATCGGAGGATGATAGACCGATAGCCGTTAGGGGAACATTGACGGAAAAACAGGTCACCATGAAAAAAGAACGGGTCTACACAGATGAACAAAGGGAAAGAGCTGCTGAAAGGCTATCTAAGGCTAGAAACGCTTTATAAATAAAGGAAAACTTTTATTAACTCGCTAAACAGGACTAATTAGTCCACTTATACATTTAATCAAAAATAACGGTTATTAATAGGAGGAATTATCAATGGCAAAAGTACAACTTAATCAAAAGGAACAACATTATGCAGATACTCGTGAAGAGGCAGAGGAAATTGTTTCAGATGCTAAAAAAAATAAC
>NZ_PHNG01000041.1:0-365 GCF_002803435.1 Bacillus sp. mrc49
TATAGTAGTGGAAGTAAAAATTCCATCGGAGAAAAATCCTACACGGGTCATACAGCAGTTTTATCAACCACAGATTATTATGTTATTGAAGCGTCAAAAACCAAAAATAATGGAGCGAAAGGCCATCATTGGAATCGTAGTAATTTGTGGGGGGGGGGCTAGTGGAATTAAGCAACTTAAAGTAACAAGTAAGCTAGGGAAAGATGCTACTGCTGCTGAACGTAAAAAGGCAGTAAACTACGGTAAGGATCAAATAGGAGAACCATATAAATTAAAAACCACTATATGGTCAACGGATGCCTGGTATTGTTCTAAATTAACAAATGCACAATGGGATTATGCAGGGTATAACTTGCAATCTTCAA
>NZ_PHNG01000042.1:0-402 GCF_002803435.1 Bacillus sp. mrc49
TCGGTAGCCATCATCATCGATCACCGGACTACCTCGATAAGCTTAAATTCGCATAGATACCCTGATTGTTTCACACAAGCTACAGGCGGTAAACCACTGCTTTGCGGCACCGCAGACCGGATAACATTGGGATAATTCACAGATAATGGCAAAGTTATAAACATGTGAAGCCGTTTACACGCGGTTTTATTCACTTTTTCTGTGGATAGGTGTGTGTAGAACTCAAGGGATAAGCCGGTAAAACTCTGGTGAACTCAAAATCGCCATAAAAACAAAAACAAAATTACACCATTAAAAACATTAAGTTAGTTATTTATCAACAACCCTATACAGAGCAAAAATGTGATCTATATCCGTTTAGGATCTTACCCTGGCGAAAGATCCACCAACGTCGTTTTTATC
>NZ_PHNG01000043.1:0-419 GCF_002803435.1 Bacillus sp. mrc49
GTCTGTTGATTTTGCCAGTGGGTTCTCGCAATGGTCAAACGGCTTCACCAGTTTACAGGGCGGAATCGATTCACTTGCAAGCGGAAGCAACAGGCTCGCACGTGGCTCGATGGATTTTCAAGACGGACTGGCTTCATTGGAAACCGGATCGAAGCAGTTATCGACGAAGCTAAATGATGCCGCCGACAAAACCGCCAGTTTGCAGTATGGTTGGCCCCGCTAGTCTCTGGCAGGAAAGGGACACATGCGAAGGTCTTGGAGGAAGTCAAGAAACAAGGATATGTCCGCATTCGTGTGAATGGGGAAATGCATGATTTAAGTGATGAAATCGTACTGGAAAAAAATAAAAAGCATTCGATTGAAGTGATCATCGACCGGATCGTCATTAAAGAGGGTGTTAGGGCCAGGCTTGCCGATTC
>NZ_PHNG01000044.1:0-404 GCF_002803435.1 Bacillus sp. mrc49
TGGCCAGCATGCTGCTGCATACGCCGTTTGAAGCTCAGGGCGTGATCACCAATATCAGCGTCGATGCCAACGGCACACGCCATATTGCGCTGCACAGCGAACCGGATATCATCACCCTGTGGCGCTATCTCGGCACCAGCCTGCTGCTGCTGACGGTCGCCGTCGTTCTGGGTTACAACACCTGGCGACTGGTACAGCGCCGCCGCATCAACCAGCACCGAACCGCCGATATCCAGCGCTATTACGAAAGCTGCTTTAACCCGCAGCTCTCCCCGATGTCATTGCGGCCGATGCCCTGAGTCATCCGTCGGCCTGCTTCCTGTCACCCACTTTATGCTAGGCTAACGCTATTCCCCTTATCCTGCGGACCCGCGACTGTTCGCCTATGGAGTTTTCATGGTTCC
>NZ_PHNG01000045.1:0-377 GCF_002803435.1 Bacillus sp. mrc49
GGCTGATGATGCTCTGGGTAGTCGCCAGGTTACCGGCGCTTTGCAACACCAGCATGCGTTCACCGTCCTGCTGAAACACGTGCAGTTTGCGGAAGGTGGAAATATGATCCACGCCGGCATTGGTGCGCGAATCGGAAGCAAAGACCAGCCCGGAAGACAAGCGCATGGCCACACAATAGGTCATACCACAATCCCTCAAAACGATACTGGCACGCCGCCAACCGCCAGCGTGCCGTAAACCCTGGTTTTCGGCAAGAGGCTACTGGCCGGTTGGCATCATCTGCACTTCGGCAATGGTCTGCATGTTCTCGCAGCCGCCGCCGAGCCGCATCCCGCGTACCGGGCAGGCGTCGAGATAGTCGATGCCCACCGCCAGC
>NZ_PHNG01000046.1:0-358 GCF_002803435.1 Bacillus sp. mrc49
GCTTGGCCGAAGCCGAACCAAGGCTTTCATCCGATGAAACTTCACTGTTCTACCCGGATGGCGAGGCTCTTGAACCAGGTGAGACGCTAAGACAGGAAAAGCTTTCCGATACATTGAAGGGAATTCAACAAGAAGGCCCTGATGGTTTCTATAAAGGGGAAATCGCCCGGGATATAAAAAAAGAAACAGACGTCGACTTGATGGATTTAAAGCGCTATGAAGTGAAGGAACGGGAACCGGTTCAGGGAACATTTGCAGGTTACGACGTTTGGACGGCCCCTCCCCCCTTTTCAGGAGTAACAGTTCTTGAGATGTTAAAGCTTGCCGAGGAAGCGAACCTTGGTGATGCAAAAAGCAA
>NZ_PHNG01000047.1:0-382 GCF_002803435.1 Bacillus sp. mrc49
CAGAAAGTCGCCTTCGCCACTGGTGTTCCTCCAAATCTCTACGCATTTCACCGCTACACTTGGAATTCCACTTTCCTCTTCTGCACTCAAGTTCCCCAGTTTCCAATGACCCTCCACGGTTGAGCCGTGGGCTTTCACATCAGACTTAAGGAACCACCTGCGCGCGCTTTACGCCCAATAATTCCGGACAACGCTTGCCCCCTACGTATTACCGCGGCTGCTGGCACGTAGTTAGCCGTGGCTTTCTGGTTAGGTACCGTCAAGGTACCAGCAGTTACTCTGGTACTTGTTCTTCCCTAACAACAGAACTTTACGACCCGAAGGCCTTCTTCGTTCACGCGGCGTTGCTCCGTCAGACTTTCGTCCATTGCGGAAGATTCCC
>NZ_PHNG01000048.1:0-440 GCF_002803435.1 Bacillus sp. mrc49
CCTGTTGCAAATCCTGACCATGATTGCCATGTCGCCACCGGCGGACCTGACGACTGACCGCATTCGCGACGAGAAAGTGAAGGTACTGCGTTCACTACGCCGCATAGATCAGACCAATGTACGTGAAACCACAGTGCGTGGTCAGTACACTGCCGGCTTCGTGCAGGGCAAAAAGGTACCGGGTTATCTGGAAGAAGAAGGGGCGAATAAAAGCAGCAACACTGAAACCTTCGTCTCAATCCGCGTTGATATCGACAACTGGCAGTGGGCCGGCGTGCCGTTCTACCTGCGTACCGGTAAGCGTCTGCCGACCAAATGTTCTGAAGTGGTCGTCTACTTCAAGAACCCGCCGTTGAACCTGTTCAGCGATTCTTACCAGCAGTTGCCGCAGAACAAACTGACCATTCGTCTGCAGCCGGATGAAGGCATCGAAATTCAGG
>NZ_PHNG01000049.1:0-428 GCF_002803435.1 Bacillus sp. mrc49
CAATCAGGTTGTAACCACCGTTCAGGGTGCTGTCCTGCATGTTTTTCACCAGCCCCGGGATCCGTTCGCGGCTGAGGAACATAAACACCACGGTGGAAAGAATAAAGTCGTAATCGCCGCTGAAGGTGTGAGTATTGAGGTCTTGCACGCTGGCGCGAATGTGCGACAACCCTTCGCTCTCGATCAGGCTATTGAGGTTGTCGATCGACGGGCCATGTTTGTCCCAGGCGGTGACGTCAAAGCCCTTCAGGTTGAGATACAGCGAGTTGCGTCCGCCACCGCAGCCCAGATCCAGCGCTTTGCCGGGTTTTATGCGCTGCACGGCTTCGACCACCTCGGAATGGGTGCGCGTCAGCTGGTGCTTTTTGTGGTAGTAATCTTCCAGTGAGCAGTAAAAAGCCAGTTGGCAGGTCATATCATCGGAAAAT
>NZ_PHNG01000050.1:0-325 GCF_002803435.1 Bacillus sp. mrc49
GGAGCAACGCCGCGTGAACGAAGAAGGCCTTCGGGTCGTAAAGTTCTGTTGTTAGGGAAGAACAAGTACCAGAGTAACTGCTGGTACCTTGACGGTACCTAACCAGAAAGCCACGGCTAACTACGTGCCAGCAGCCGCGGTAATACGTAGGTGGCAAGCGTTGTCCGGAATTATTGGGCGTAAAGCGCGCGCAGGTGGGTCCTTAAGTCTGATGTGAAAGCCCACGGCTCAACCGTGGAGGGTCATTGGAAACTGGGGAACTTGAGTGCAGAAGAGGAAAGTGGAATTCCAAGTGTAGCGGTGAAATGCGTAGAGATTTGGAGGA
>NZ_PHNG01000051.1:0-376 GCF_002803435.1 Bacillus sp. mrc49
TAGGTCTCGCAGTCAAGCTCCCTTGTGCCTTTACACTCTACGAATGATTTCCAACCATTCTGAGGGAACCTTTGGGCGCCTCCGTTACTCTTTAGGAGGCGACCGCCCCAGTCAAACTGCCCACCTGACACTGTCTCCCACCCCGATAAGGGGCGCGGGTTAGAATTTCAATACAGCCAGGGTAGTATCCCACCACCGCCTCCACCGAAGCTAGCGCTCCGGCTTCTCAGGCTCCTACCTATCCTGTACAAGCTGTACCAAAATTCAATATCAGGCTGCAGTAAAGCTCCACGGGGTCTTTCCGTCCTGTCGCGGGTAACCTGCATCTTCACAGGTACTATAATTTCACCGAGTCTCTCGTTGAGACAGTGCCCAG
>NZ_PHNG01000052.1:0-321 GCF_002803435.1 Bacillus sp. mrc49
GAATCGACGGGAGCTTGCTCCCTGAGATTAGCGGCGGACGGGTGAGTAACACGTGGGCAACCTGCCTATAAGACTGGGATAACTTCGGGAAACCGGAGCTAATACCGGATACGTTCTTTTCTCGCATGAGAGAAGATGGAAAGACGGTTTACGCTGTCACTTATAGATGGGCCCGCGGCGCATTAGCTAGTTGGGGAGGTAATGGCTCACCAAGGCGACGATGCGTAGCCGACCTGAGAGGGTGATCGGCCACACTGGGACTGAGACACGGCCCAGACTCCTACGGGAGGCAGCAGTAGGGAATCTTCCGCAATGGACGAA
>NZ_PHNG01000053.1:0-385 GCF_002803435.1 Bacillus sp. mrc49
AGAGATGCGCGCGTTCGTACGCAACATGACGCACAACAGCGAGGCCTTCCATCACTGGTGGAAACAGCATGATGTGCTGGCGCGCGAAGGGGGAGAGCGAGCTTTTACTCACGGGCAACAAGGCGAGCTGCGCTATCGGCAACTGACGTTTCATCCGGTGGAAAACGGCGGGCTGAAACTGGTGATGCTGATCCCTTTGACGTAACGGGTAACAAATTCATAAACAGGTTTACCTGCCATTTATTTATTGGTTCATCTAAACGCGCTAGGGTGACAGCTACCGATGAGATCTTTCATCCAGTACCGTTATTCATCTCCTTGAGGTAATCCTATGCAATCCGAAGAACAACGTCTTATCGATGGTCTGTTTGGCCGCTTGAAAGAA
>NZ_PHNG01000054.1:0-357 GCF_002803435.1 Bacillus sp. mrc49
TGATCCCGACGTTGTACAAACTGGCCGGTGAGCTGACGCCGTTTGTGCTGCATGTCGCTGCGCGCACCATCGCTACCCATGCGCTGTCGATTTTTGGCGACCATTCCGACGTGATGGCCGTACGCCAAACAGGATGCGCCATGCTGTGCGCCAGTAACGTGCAGGAGGCGCAGGATTTTGCGCTGATTTCCCAAACGGCCAGTCTCAACAGTCGCCTGCCGTTTATTCACTTTTTTGATGGTTTCCGCACGTCGCATGAAATCAACAAAATCGTGCCGCTGAGCGACGATACCCTGCGCCAGATGCTGCCTCAGGACGCGATTGATGCGCACCGCAGCCGCGCATTGTCGCCGGATC
>NZ_PHNG01000055.1:0-371 GCF_002803435.1 Bacillus sp. mrc49
CTGGCCCAGTAGGCCGGACGGGTATATTTCAGGATACAGCCCACCTGCGCATAGGTCAGGTTAAGCTTCAGCAGGGTATACACCAGCCGGATGGCCTGGGCATTGCCTTCGAAGTGGCTGAGATCGTGACGAATGCGGCTGCGCAGGCGGTTAAGATCGCTCTCGCCCTCGTGCAAACGCAAGACGCTGACCTGACAGCGATCGTTACTGACGGGCTCACTGCCGCAGCTGGCGGGATCCAGCCTTTGCGCAAACCAGTCGTTAATTGCCGACTCGCCAAAATGGCCAAAAGGCGGATTACCGATGTCGTGCATCAAGCAGGCCATTTCGACAATGCTTTCAAAAGGATCGAGCAGTTTGGGAATGAGTCC
>NZ_PHNG01000056.1:0-337 GCF_002803435.1 Bacillus sp. mrc49
TGACAAATATTATACCACTAGTGTGAAATCTTAATCTTTTTAGCTAATAGGAAGTTGATTAACCGGTCAACATCTCTTGTGTCGTCAATTACACTCCATACACAAAACAGTTGAAGGCCGAATGCACACGCCGAGAAGGCTCACGGACGTCCTCTGGATAAGGGAACACCTGCAGTGCTATGAAACGGCTATGTACAAATCTACCAGAACTGCAGGCAATGGAGAACCTATCTTCGATTTCACGCAGAGTGAAATGAAATGGAAGGCGCGACACTCCTGCGGGAAATGCGCGTCCACATGAGACACCGCAGGCGTAAAAGCCGAGGAGGCTTAAGGA
>NZ_PHNG01000057.1:0-403 GCF_002803435.1 Bacillus sp. mrc49
AACGCCACGGTCATCGCGCACTATTTCGGTATGAGTGAGTTGGTGGTCGGCCTGACCGTCATCGCCATCGGCACCAGCCTGCCGGAGCTGGCCACGTCGATCGCCGGCGCACTCAAGGGCGAAGATGATATGGCGATTGGCAATATCATCGGCTCCAACATTTTCAACACGGTGATCGTGCTGGGCGTGCCCGCCCTGCTGTCTCCGGGGACCGTCGATGGCGCCGCCTTCCATCGCGATTACTGGGTCATGCTGGCCGTCAGCATTGTGCTCAGCGCCCTGTGCATCGGGCGCAAACATCGCATCGGTCATCTGGCCGGCGCTCTGTTATTATGTGGTTTTATTGCGTATCTTGCGGTGCTGTTTTTTAACCCTTTCAATTCATTTAGCTATAGCCTCTAGC
>NZ_PHNG01000058.1:0-370 GCF_002803435.1 Bacillus sp. mrc49
CCCGCGTGGCGTTGTCGCTCACCCGCCCGGCCCCCGCACCGGTCAAACACCCGGACGCCTGCGACATGCCGCTTTCCGATCAGGCGCTGGCCCTGGAGCACTTCGCCGCCCAGTTGCGCCCTCTGCCACCGGTCCCCTTCACCGTCTCGGTGCCGATCAACGATACCGCACCCGACGACGTTTGGCGCAGGCTCGGCAACCGCATTCGCGCCAGAGGCCCCGGTGCCCCCGCTGGCTATGGCGAGCCGCAGGGCGCATTGCCGCTGCGTGAGGCGATATGCGAATACGTTCGCAAGTCCCGTTCGGTGCACTGCACGCCGGAACAGGTGATCATCACCTCCGGCACGCAGCAGGGGCTCTATCTCGCCAC
>NZ_PHNG01000059.1:0-394 GCF_002803435.1 Bacillus sp. mrc49
CGCCCATTAAAGCGGTACGCGAGCTGGGTTCAGAACGTCGTGAGACAGTTCGGTCCCTATCCGTCGCGGGCGCAGGAAATTTGAGAGGAGCTGTCCTTAGTACGAGAGGACCGGGATGGACGCACCGCTGGTGTACCAGTTGTCTTGCCAAAGGCATAGCTGGGTAGCTACGTGCGGACGGGATAAGGGCTGAAAGCATCTAAGCATGAAGCCCCCCTCAAGATGAGATTTCCCATGGCGCAAGCTAGTAAGATCCCTGAAAGATGATCAGGTTGATAGGTCAGAGGTGGAAGCGTGGCGACATGTGGAGCTGACTGATACTAATAGATCGAGGACTTAACCAACGCTTTAAAAAATGAAATACCTTCTTATTATCTAGTTTTGAAGGAATGAA
>NZ_PHNG01000060.1:0-368 GCF_002803435.1 Bacillus sp. mrc49
CACGCCGTAAACGATGAGTGCTAAGTGTTAGAGGGTTTCCGCCCTTTAGTGCTGCAGCTAACGCATTAAGCACTCCGCCTGGGGAGTACGGCCGCAAGGCTGAAACTCAAAGGAATTGACGGGGGCACGCACAAGCGGTGGAGCATGTGGTTTAATTCGAAGCAACGCGAAGGACCTTACCAGGTCTTGACATCCTCTGACAACCCTAGAGATAGGGCGTTCCCCTTCGGGGGACAGAGTGACAGGTGGTGCATGGTTGTCGTCAGCTCGTGTCGTGAGATGTTGGGTTAAGTCCCGCAACGAGCGCAACCCTTGATCTTAGTTGCCAGCATTCAGTTGGGCACTCTAAGGTGACTGCCGGTGACAAA
>NZ_PHNG01000061.1:0-326 GCF_002803435.1 Bacillus sp. mrc49
CTGCGAGACCTACAAGTCGAGCAGGGACGAAAGTCGGGCTTAGTGATCCGGTGGTTCCGCATGGAAGGGCCATCGCTCAACGGATAAAAGCTACCCCGGGGATAACAGGCTTATCTCCCCCAAGAGGCCACATCGACGGGGAGGTTTGGCACCTCGATGTCGGCTCATCGCATCCTGGGGCTGTAGTCGGTCCCAAGGGTTGGGCTGTTCGCCCATTAAAGCGGTACGCGAGCTGGGTTCAGAACGTCGTGAGACAGTTCGGTCCCTATCCGTCGCGGGCGCAGGAAATTTGAGAGGAGCTGTCCTTAGTACGAGAGGACCGGGAT
>NZ_PHNG01000062.1:0-310 GCF_002803435.1 Bacillus sp. mrc49
TCAATACAGCCAGGGTAGTATCCCACCAACGCCTCCACCGAAGCTAGCGCTCCGGCTTCTCAGGCTCCTACCTATCCTGTACAAGCTGTACCAAAATTCAATATCAGGCTGCAGTAAAGCTCCACGTGGTCTTTCCGTCCTGTCGCGGGTAACCTGCATCTTCACAGGTACTATAATTTCACCGAGTCTCTCGTTGAGACAGTGCCCAGATCGTTACACCTTTCGTGCGGGTCGGAACTTACCCGACAAGGAATTTCGCTACCTTAGGACCGTTATAGTTACGGCCGCCGTTTACTGGGGCTTCGGTTCA
>NZ_PHNG01000063.1:0-336 GCF_002803435.1 Bacillus sp. mrc49
AAGAAGAAGCAGAAAAAGAACAAGCTGATGCGAAGAAAAAAGTAGAAGACCTGTTCACGGATAACAAGTTCGACACATTGAAAGGAAGTACCAATCAAGCCGCGGTTGACGAAGCTCAGGCAGCAGTCAATAAATTGCCAGCTGGTGCGGAAAAAGACCGTTTACAAAATTTAGTGAACGAAGCGAAGGATTTATTGAAGAAAAAAGAACAAGCAGAAAAAGACCAAGCTGATGCCAAGAAAAAAGTAGAAGACCTGTTCACGGATAACAAGTTCGACACATTGAAAGGAAATACCAATCAAGCCGCGGTTGACGAAGCTCAGGCAGCAGTCAATA
>NZ_PHNG01000064.1:0-373 GCF_002803435.1 Bacillus sp. mrc49
TGCGGCTACTGCATTCTGTGTCTGAACCGAAGTATCGGCAGATGCCACCCCGAACCTTTCGACTTCTTTTATACCAGGATTTTCTTTTAATTTTTCCTGATAGACGGCATTTCTTCTCACCATTGGGGGAAAACCATCCACCCACAGATAGGCGATTGCCGCTTTACCTTTCTGTTCTTCTATCCGTATTGAAAAACTTCTTCAACTCCAACCCGCTCGATTTATACAATTGTTCAATTTCGGTTCGGGAAGGCGGATTTTCCGCTATATGGATCGCTTCATATTGCAGTTCATGATGATCCAACCACTTCTTCGCATTGCGGCATGTGCCGCATTTTGGGTACCAGTATAATATTAAGCCCATCGTTTCACC
>NZ_PHNG01000065.1:0-324 GCF_002803435.1 Bacillus sp. mrc49
TCCCTCACGGTACTGGTTCACTATCGGTCACTAGGGAGTATTTAGCCTTGGGAGATGGTCCTCCCTGCTTCCGACGGGATTTCTCGTGTCCCGCCGTACTCAGGATCCACTCAGGAGGGAACGAAGTTTCAACTACAGGGTTTTTACCTTCTTTGACGGACCTTTCCAGATCGCTTCATTTACCCCGTTCCTTTGTACCTCCATGTTGAGTGTCCTACAACCCCAAGAGGCAAGCCTCTTGGTTTGGGCTAATTCCGTTTCGCTCGCCGCTACTCAGGAAATCGCGTTTGCTTTCTCTTCCTCCGGGTACTTAGATGTTTCAGT
>NZ_PHNG01000066.1:0-353 GCF_002803435.1 Bacillus sp. mrc49
GGAATATGCGCAAAACCTATCAGGCCCGGCTGAAGATCTTGCATGCAGCGGTTCATCAGCATCTTGGCGCCTGGACTCAGCCGCGTTTGCCGCAGGGCGGGTTGCAACTGGTTTGTCCGGTAGCCGACGCGGCAACTGAACGGCGCCTGATTCAGGCCGCCGCCGCCCAGGGGATGAAGGTCTATGGCCTGATCGATTTTTATACCGGGCAACCCACGGAGGGGGCGCTGGTACTGGGTTTTGCCGCTTATTCCCCAGACGAGATTGTAAGATTCGTCAAAAAGTTATCTTCTATTTTCAGCGCGCTGTCGGCTTAGTTCCGACGGCGGTTGCACATCAAAATTGGTCTGTTC
>NZ_PHNG01000067.1:0-343 GCF_002803435.1 Bacillus sp. mrc49
ATATCGTGTCGCCGGGCAGCATCGACACCGCTTTCCATCACGGCAAGAGCGACGAGGTACTGGGTAAAATGCGCGCTTCCATTCCGATGGGCCGCTTTGGTCGCAGCGAAGAGGTGGCGCCCAGCTACCTGTTTCTGGCATCGCATAACTGCAGCGGCTATATCACCGGGCAAATTATCGACGTCAACGGCGGTCAACTCGCGCCCTAAGGGCCTGTGACTCACTTTCGGCCGCGTGATAAAGTCGGGGTAATGGGTTAATGCAAAACGGGAATGTGATGGCGAATATACGTGATGTGGCACGTCATGCCGGGGTGTCGGTCAGTACGGTATCCAACGTGCTG
>NZ_PHNG01000068.1:0-371 GCF_002803435.1 Bacillus sp. mrc49
CGTCCCTGCTCGACTTGTAGGTCTCGCAGTCAAGCTCCCTTGTGCCTTTACACTCTACGAATGATTTCCAACCATTCTGAGGGAACCTTTGGGCGCCTCCGTTACTCTTTAGGAGGCGACCGCCCCAGTCAAACTGCCCACCTGACACTGTCTCCCACCCCGATAAGGGGCGCGGGTTAGAATTTCAATCCAGCCAGGGTAGTATCCCACCAACGCCTCCACCGAAGCTAGCGCTCCGGCTTCTCAGGCTCCTACCTATCCTGTACAAGCTGTACCAAAATTCAATATCAGGCTGCAGTAAAGCTCCACGGGGTCTTTCCGTCCTGTCGCGGGTAACCTGCATCTTCACAGGTACTATAATTTCACCGAGT
>NZ_PHNG01000069.1:0-356 GCF_002803435.1 Bacillus sp. mrc49
CTCCAATGCCCTTACGATTTCATCACTTAATGTATAATCAGAAAAATTCAATTCATTCATATGACAGCCTCATTTATTGTGTAGTATCATGCATTATTGTTTCCATGATCGTAATTTCCTTATTCAAATTACTATTATACGCGATATGGAACGATAAACGTTGCAATAATAAAATTCCCTTTCTTATTTCAAAATAATGAATTCTTCAAAATGGACGATAGAGGAAAACGATTGTGATGAATCAAAATGGACCGGCTGCTTTTCAACATGCTAAAATATGTATGTCAAAAGGGTGTGGATTGAATTACTGTTATCCAAAAGGAGAGCTGATTTATGATAATCGTGACGAATAGAAT
>NZ_PHNG01000070.1:0-341 GCF_002803435.1 Bacillus sp. mrc49
CTGCCGAATCTGGTGCTGCCATGGAACCGCATTGCCGTCATCGTGTTTGTGGTACTGGTGCTGACCCTCACCTGGCTGTTGCTGAATAAAACCCGACTGGGCATGAACGTGCGAGCCGTGACGCAAAACCGCGCCATGGCCGCGTGTTGCGGTGTCCCCACCGGCCGTGTCGATATGCTGGCGTTCGGGTTGGGGTCCGGCATTGCCGGGTTGGGCGGCGTAGCCTTGTCGCAGCTGGGCAACGTCGGGCCCGAGCTGGGGCAGGGCTATATCATCGACTCCTTCCTGGTGGTGGTGCTTGGCGGCGTGGGCCAGTTGGCCGGTACGGTGGTGGCGGCTTT
>NZ_PHNG01000071.1:0-381 GCF_002803435.1 Bacillus sp. mrc49
AAGTCTGACGGAGCAACGCCGCGTGAACGAAGAAGGCCTTCGGGTCGTAAAGTTCTGTTGTTAGGGAAGAACAAGTACCAGAGTAACTGCTGGTACCTTGACGGTACCTAACCAGAAAGCCACGGCTAACTACGTGCCAGCAGCCGCGGTAATACGTAGGTGGCAAGCGTTGTCCGGAATGATTGGGCGTAAAGCGCGCGCAGGTGGTTCCTTAAGTCTGATGTGAAAGCCCACGGCTCAACCGTGGAGGGTCATTGGAAACTGGGGAACTTGAGTGCAGAAGAGGAAAGTGGAATTCCAAGTGTAGCGGTGAAATGCGTAGAGATTTGGAGGAACACCAGTGGCGAAGGCGACTTTCTGGTCTGTAACTGACACTGAGGC
>NZ_PHNG01000072.1:0-322 GCF_002803435.1 Bacillus sp. mrc49
ACCGAAGCCCCAGTAAACGGCGGCCGTAACTATAACGGTCCTAAGGTAGCGAAATTCCTTGTCGGGTAAGTTCCGACCCGCACGAAAGGTGTAACGATCTGGGCACTGTCTCAACGAGAGACTCGGGGAAATTATAGTACCTGTGAAGATGCAGGTTACCCGCGACAGGACGGAAAGACCCCGTGGAGCTTTACTGCAGCCTGATATTGAATTTTGGTACAGCTTGTACAGGATAGGTAGGAGCCTGAGAAGCCGGAGCGCTAGCTTCGGTGGAGGCGTTGGTGGGATACTACCCTGGCTGTATTGAAATTCTAACCCGCGC
>NZ_PHNG01000073.1:0-328 GCF_002803435.1 Bacillus sp. mrc49
GCCGGCACGCTCTGGAACAGCTCGCGGCGCAGGGCGAGCAGGGCGCCGTCGGCCGAGACCATGCAGCCGGTGCGATTCTCCACCCGACGCAGCCAGCCTTCGTAATGCCGGTACAGGCTATCGCCGACGCTCAAGCCGCCGCCGGTGACCGGAATCACCATGTGCCCGGCGCAGGCGCCGACGCTCGGGTCACTCAGCGGAGCGAGCAGGTAGCCGAGGGTTTCTCGCGACCATTGGTTATCGGCATCGGTGAACACCAGAATATCGCCAGTCGCCAGCGCCACGCCGGCATTCAGCGTCGCGGCTTTGCCCTGGCGCGGCAGGTCGA
>NZ_PHNG01000074.1:0-347 GCF_002803435.1 Bacillus sp. mrc49
GTGTACAAGGCCCGGGAACGTATTCACCGCGGCATGCTGATCCGCGATTACTAGCGATTCCGGCTTCATGCAGGCGAGTTGCAGCCTGCAATCCGAACTGAGAATGGCTTTATGGGATTCGCTTACCTTCGCAGGTTTGCAGCCCTTTGTACCATCCATTGTAGCACGTGTGTAGCCCAGGTCATAAGTGGCATGATGATTTGACGTCATCCCCACCTTCCTCCGGTTTGTCACCGGCAGTCACCTTAGAGTGCCCAACTGAATGCTGGCAACTAAGATCAAGGGTTGCGCTCGTTGCGGGACTTAACCCAACATCTCACGACACGAGCTGACGACAACCATGCACC
>NZ_PHNG01000075.1:0-337 GCF_002803435.1 Bacillus sp. mrc49
TACGCAGCGCGTCTAGCGCCGGGATGATGGTATCTATCTCTTCGCGTCCCATATGGCCGCCTTCTCCCGCATGCGGGTTCAGTCCGCAAACATATATCTGCGGCTGGGCGATGCCAAATTTGGTTTTCAGATCGTTGTCGAGAATGCGGATGACTTCAAACAGGCTTTGGCGAGTGATGGCACCAGGCACCGCCAGCAAAGGCAGGTGGGTGGTTGCCAGCGCCACGCGCAGCTCTTCGGTCGCCAACATCATCACCACGCGCTCGCAACCGCTGCGATCGGCAAAGAATTCGGTATGGCCGATGAAGGGCACTCCGGCGTCGTTGATCACGCCCTT
>NZ_PHNG01000076.1:0-326 GCF_002803435.1 Bacillus sp. mrc49
CACCGGGCAGGTGTCAGCCCCTATACTTCGCCTTGCGGCTTCGCAGAGACCTGTGTTTTTGCTAAACAGTCGCCTGGGCCTATTCACTGCGGCTTTTCCGGGCTATTCACCCTAAAAAGCACCCCTTCTCCCGAAGTTACGGGGTCATTTTGCCGAGTTCCTTAACGAGAGTTCTCTCGCACACCTTAGGATTCTCTCCCCGCCTACCTGTGTCGGTTTGCGGTACGGGCACCTTACATCTCACTAGAGGCTTTTCTTGGCAGCGTGGAATCAGGAACTTCGGTACTATATTTCCCTCGCCATCACAGCTCCGCCTTAATGGAAAC
>NZ_PHNG01000077.1:0-309 GCF_002803435.1 Bacillus sp. mrc49
GCATCCACCGTGCGCCCTTTCTAACTTAACCGTTAAAAAAGTCTTACAGATGCTTTGAAAAAAATTAATTGCCTTCTATCTATTATCTAGTTTTCAAGGAACAAAGTGGAGAGAATCCATCACATCGTGATGCCTCTTCCTTCATTGAATGAATTACTCATTCAAAACTGAACAAAACAAAATCGCACTCGTATTATCCTTAGAAAGGAGGTGATCCAGCCGCACCTTCCGATACGGCTACCTTGTTACGACTTCACCCCAATCATCTGTCCCACCTTAGGCGGCTGGCTCCATGAAGGTTACCTCACC
>NZ_PHNG01000078.1:0-390 GCF_002803435.1 Bacillus sp. mrc49
GGCGCAAAGCGTGTTGCAACAGCTGCGCGGCGAGCCTGCGGTGTTTACCCTGCACACTACCAACGGCAAGTGGGACATTCTGGTGGAGATCCGCACCGACAGCCTGGAGAACTTCGACAAAATCCTCGGCCGTATTCGGCGCATTGCCGGCATTTCCAGCACCGAAACCAGCATCCTGCTGTCGACGCACAAGGCCTAGCTTACTGCTTAGCTCGACGGAACATCGCCTCAAGCATTTCCAAAAACACGCCCATTAAAGCAAGAGGTGCCTTTTTACGCCTGTCCTTGGCCGTTTGCCGCTTTAGTTCGCGGGTTACCATGACCGTTTATGCGTTTATCGGTAACAGGACAAGGTGCTTGGCAGTGGGAAAACCCTTTTTACGCAGTGGC
>NZ_PHNG01000079.1:0-334 GCF_002803435.1 Bacillus sp. mrc49
GGGGTGCTGTTAGGCGTGTGCGCGGCGATGGTCTGGGTGACTTATGGCGTGGCGCAGAAAGTGTTGCTGCGTCGATTAGCCTCGCCGCAGATTCTGGTAATGTTGTACACTTTATGTGCGATCGTGCTATTCCCTCTGGCCAAGCCTGAGGTGATTTTCCAGCTCAGCGGCTGGCAATTGGCCTGTTTGCTGTTCTGTGGCGCCAACACGCTGATTGGCTATGGTGCGCTGGCGGAAGCAATGGCGCGCTGGCAGGCGGCGCAGGTGAGCGCGTTAATCACGCTGACCCCGCTGTTTACCCTGCTATTTTCAGATTTGTTGGCGCTGGCCTGGC
>NZ_PHNG01000080.1:0-383 GCF_002803435.1 Bacillus sp. mrc49
TCTGTTGTTAGGGAAGAACAAGTACCAGAGTAACTGCTGGTACCTTGACGGTACCTAACCAGAAAGCCACGGCTAACTACGTGCCAGCAGCCGCGGTAATACGTAGGTGGCAAGCGTTGTCCGGAATTATTGGGCGTAAAGCGCGCGCAGGTGGTTCCTTAAGTCTGATGTGAAAGCCCACGGCTCAACCGTGGAGGGTAATTGGAAACTGGGGAACTTGAGTGCAGAAGAGGAAAGTGGAATTCCAAGTGTAGCGGTGAAATGCGTAGAGATTTGGAGGAACACCAGTGGCGAAGGCGACTTTCTGGTCTGTAACTGACACTGAGGCGCGAAAGCGTGGGGAGCAAACAGGATTAGATACCCTGGTAGTCCACGCCGTAAAC
>NZ_PHNG01000081.1:0-305 GCF_002803435.1 Bacillus sp. mrc49
ATGGCGTGCCTTTTGTAGAATGAACCGGCGAGTTACGATTTCATGCGAGGTTAAGTTGATGAGACGGAGCCGCAGCGAAAGCGAGTCTGAATAGGGCGAATGAGTATGAGGTCGTAGACCCGAAACCAGGTGATCTACCCATGTCCAGGGTGAAGTTCAGGTAACACTGAATGGAGGCACGAACCCACGCACGTTGAAAAGTGCGGGGATGAGGTGTGGGTAGCGGAGAAATTCCAATCGAACCTGGAGATAGCTGGTTCTCTCCGAAATAGCTTTAGGGCTAGCCTCAAGATGAGAGTATTGGA
>NZ_PHNG01000082.1:0-318 GCF_002803435.1 Bacillus sp. mrc49
ATTCCGGCTTCATGCAGGCGAGTTGCAGCCTGCAATCCGAACTGAGAATGGCTTTATGGGATTCGCTTACCTTCGCAGGTTTGCAGCCCTTTGTACCATCCATTGTAGCACGTGTGTAGCCCAGGTCATAAGGGGCATGATGATTTGACGTCATCCCCACCTTCCTCCGGTTTGTCACCGGCAGTCACCTTCGAGTGCCCAACTGAATGCTGGCAACTAAGATCAAGGGTTGCGCTCGTTGCGGGACTTAACCCAACATCTCACGACACGAGCTGACGACAACCATGCACCACCTGTCACTCTGTCCCCCGAAGGGGA
>NZ_PHNG01000083.1:0-304 GCF_002803435.1 Bacillus sp. mrc49
GAGAAGTCGCCCTTTCCTTTTGATTCCGGACTATGCATAATAGGTAGTAATTTCCTGAATGAGAAGTGAATGGGTTGACAGCTTGATAACTAAGTCTATATAATCACCGGGCTAGGGGAGTGGGCTTCATGATCCAGGATGCCCGTTCATTCATGCAAACGGACATCGTATTCGTCGGCATCATCATTTTTGCCTTGGCTGGTAAAATCTCAGACTCATTTGTTCGCTTTTTGGAAAATCATTTGCTCAAATGGCAAGATAGCTTCAAAGCATAAAGGAAAAGGATGACCACCGGCAATGGGGG
>NZ_PHNG01000084.1:0-370 GCF_002803435.1 Bacillus sp. mrc49
GTCAACCGCGGCTTGATTGGTACTTCCTTTCAATGTGTCGAACTTGTTATCCGTGAACAGGTCTTCTACTTTTTTCTTCGCATCAGCTTGTTCTTTTTCTGCTTCTTCTTTTTTCTTCAATAAATCCTTCGCTTTGTTCACTAAATCTTGTAAACGGTCTTTTTCCGCACCGGCTGGTAATTTATTGACTGCTGCTTGAGCTTCGTCTATCGCCCCTTGATTCGTACTTCCTTTCAATGTATCGAACTTATCATTCGTGAATAGATCTTCGACTTTGTTCTTCGCTTCAGCTAGCTCTTTTTTTAATTGACCATCTACATCAGTTCCTAATTCAATCTTATTTGTTTTATCAAATTCAATATTGAAATTA
>NZ_PHNG01000085.1:0-311 GCF_002803435.1 Bacillus sp. mrc49
GTTCAGCCCCACGTACTTGTACCAGTAGTCCGCGATACCCGCTTCCACCGCCACGCGGGCCGTCACCGCCGCCGGCAGCACGGATTCACGGTAAGCCGCGTCCTGCTTGTCGAAGGCGTCGGTAGACGGCATCGACACCACGCGCACTTTGGTGCCCGCCGCGCTCAGCTTGTCTGCCGCTTCCACGGTGATGCCCACTTCCGAACCGGTGGCAATCAGGATGACGTCCGGCGTACCGGCACAGTCCTTCAGCACGTAGCCGCCGCGGTAAACGTTGGCCAGCTGTTCCGCGGTACGCGGCTGCTGGGTCA
>NZ_PHNG01000086.1:0-305 GCF_002803435.1 Bacillus sp. mrc49
GCTCAAGCAGCAGTCAATAAATTGCCAGCCGGTGCGGAAAAAGACCGTTTACAAGATTTAGTGAACAAAGCGAAGGATTTATTGAAGAAAAAAGAAGAAGCAGAAAAAGAGCAAGCTGATGCGAAGAAAAAAGTAGAAGACCTGTTCACGGATAACAAGTTCGACACATTGAAAGGAAGTACCAATCAAGCCGCGGTTGACGAAGCGGAAGCAGCAGTCAATAAATTACCAGCCGGTGCGGAAAAAGACCGTTTACAAGATTTAGTGAACAAAGCGAAGGATTTATTGAAGAAAAAAGAAGAAGC
>NZ_PHNG01000087.1:0-369 GCF_002803435.1 Bacillus sp. mrc49
TTGTCCCCCGCAACGGCCATACCGCCCGACAGCAGCGCCGGCAGGTTGCTGGAGAAGAAGCCGGTCTTCTCGGAGAGATCAACCTTCCACTTTTCGTTACCGCTGTCGGCATCCATCGCTTTCACGAGGCCGTGGCGATCGGCAGCATAAATAGTGTTGTCCTGGAAAGCAGGACGCAGGTGAGAATAGAACTCACCGACGCCGTCGCCGACCGAGGTACTCCACGCCTTGCTTGGCGTGAACTGATTTTCAACTTTCGGCAGCGGCGACATGGTAACCACGTCTTCTTCACTGTTGAACAGTGAGCAACCACTCAGCAAGGCAACGGAAACCAGTCCGACCAAGAGTGTTTTACGCAATTGCATGGGA
>NZ_PHNG01000088.1:0-365 GCF_002803435.1 Bacillus sp. mrc49
CCCTCTCAATCTTCCAACGCCCACGGCAGATAGGGACCGAACTGTCTCACGACGTTCTAAACCCAGCTCGCGTACCACTTTAAATGGCGAACAGCCATACCCTTGGGACCTACTTCAGCCCCAGGATGTGATGAGCCGACATCGAGGTGCCAAACACCGCCGTCGATATGAACTCTTGGGCGGTATCAGCCTGTTATCCCCGGAGTACCTTTTATCCGTTGAGCGATGGCCCTTCCATTCAGAACCACCGGATCACTAAGACCTACTTTCGTACCTGCTCGAGCCGTCACTCTCGCAGTCAAGCTAGCTTATGCCTTTGCACTAACCTCACGATGTCCGACCGTGATTAGCTAACCTTCGTGCTC
>NZ_PHNG01000089.1:0-331 GCF_002803435.1 Bacillus sp. mrc49
ATGTCGGATAGTCCTTCCGGGAAAAAATATATGGGTCTAGCATATAACAAAACTACGGCCACAGAATCTAACGTTTATTCCGACTATTCTTGGAGTTTAATAGAGGGGCCAGCTGGCTCAACTGGCCCACAAGGTAATCAAGGGGTGCAAGGTCCTACCGGCCCTAATGGGCTTCCCACTTATACTTGGATCAAATACGGAACCACCAGCGCAGGGGGGACTATTTCTGATAGTCCGATAGGGAAAACTTATATAGGCATTGCCTATAACAAGACCACCCAAACGGAGAGTACAAACGCTGCAGATTATGAATGGAGCCTTATCCAGGGAC
>NZ_PHNG01000090.1:0-319 GCF_002803435.1 Bacillus sp. mrc49
AGTTTTTACCGACGAACTTCAGCGGTAGCCCCTGCTCTTTCGCCTTGCGCGCGTACTCGATAATGCCGCCTTCCACGTGATAAACGTTTTTGAAGCCGTTATGCAGCATGTAAGCGCTGGCTTTTTCACAGCGGATACCCCCGGTGCAATACATAACAATATTTTTGTCTTTATTGTCTTGCAGCATCTCGACCGCCATCGGCAACTGGTCGCGGAAGGTATCTGAAGGCACTTCAATGGCGTTTTCGAAGTGGCCGACTTCATATTCGTAGTGGTTACGCATATCGACAAACAGCGTATCCGGATCGTCAATCATCTG
>NZ_PHNG01000091.1:0-453 GCF_002803435.1 Bacillus sp. mrc49
CTTTATCGGAAATCAATTCGATATCCCCGATCAATACAGGTGTAACCAGTTTTGCTTTGGCAAGCCTGCCTGCGGCTCCCAAAATCCGTTCATCCGAACCTTCTGGAAAAACGATCTTTAAATTATGACCCATAACTTTTGATTCCAACATTTCAAATAAATTGCTCACTGGCGCTTCCTCCTTTTTATATACGTTTCCCCTGATTGTACTATGTTTAATCATTTAACCATTCTTTCCTACCCTGCCTTTTTTAGAATACTCCAGCGGCCCGGTAAATTCCAGCCACATCTCAGCACCGAAAACAGTGATGGCGTTTGCGGGTTGACCTAAATTTCCTTATACTGAAACTATGTTATATTAAAGCTATAATAAGACTTAGGAGTGATCGTAATGAGTGAAGCAGCACAAACACTGGACGGCTGGTATTGTTTACATGATTTCCGCCTGATCGA
>NZ_PHNG01000092.1:0-314 GCF_002803435.1 Bacillus sp. mrc49
GAGCGCGGGAAGCGCTGGGCAACTTCAAGGGCCAGGCGTTGCGCACGCTGGCGATCGGCGTACTGCAAACCGTGCACACCAGCCTCGTCCCGCAAATGCTCGAACGGGTGCGCAAGGCGCAGCCGCACCTCGTGGTGCAGATCTATGAGTTGACCGGGCTTGAGATTGAACGCCGCCTGCTCAATGGCTCGCTGGACATCGGCATCAGCTACCTGCCGCCGCGCCAACCGGGGCTGCATGGCGTGATGCTGTATGAAGATGAGCTGACGCTGGTCATCCCGGCGGATCACCCGCTGCGTGAATTCAAGAAGGTC
>NZ_PHNG01000093.1:0-341 GCF_002803435.1 Bacillus sp. mrc49
TTCCTGAATGGCTTCCCGGGCCCATTCGGACGGAGAGCCGCAAACGGCCGGAGTTGGATGAAGCGCAATCGCCAGCTCCAACGAGGAAGTTTCAGGATCTTGAAGTTCTCCTTTTACTTCTGTAGATAGATGCAACATGGTTTCAGTTTTTTGTAACTTTCCTGCTCCTTAACATCTTTTAGAACAAATGTCTTATCAAAAAGTTGCGGACTTAACTCCTCGCCTTTCTTTCTGTTGAAGCCTATGCCTTTCCCGATTGAAACCACTTCGCCATACGACGGATGCGTGGCAATCACCACGTTATTGTTCAATACCTTTTCAACGATAAAACCGCTCATTTT
>NZ_PHNG01000094.1:0-309 GCF_002803435.1 Bacillus sp. mrc49
CATCGAAATAGGCCATGCCACGGCAACGCTGCCAGACTTTCGATTGGGCGTTGATCGCGTTCTTCCACAGCTCTTTGCCGGTGTCGGCATCCAGTGCGATCAGGTTGTTGTGCGGGGTGCAGATGAACACTTTATTACCGATCTGCAGCGGGGTGAGCTGGTCTTCGGCACCGTTGCCATCGCTCTCGGCGACGTCACCGGTGTGGTAGGTCCACGCCACTTTCAGCTTGTCGACGTTGCTGCGGTTGATCTGGTCCAGCGCAGCAAAGCGGCTGCCGCCCTCGGTATTACCGTAGTGCGCCCAGTCTT
>NZ_PHNG01000096.1:0-326 GCF_002803435.1 Bacillus sp. mrc49
CATGCTCACCGCATCGCGATACCCGAAGGCCCAGGCCATGCACGCGCCGACAATGAACGGCAGGATGGTCCCGAGCAGCAGCGCGATCACGCCGATCAACCCGGCCTTCTTCGCCTCGGTCGCCTGCACTTCGAACGCCGTCGCCACAATCGCGAAATCCCGCAGCATCGCCCCGCCCATCAGGCCGATGCCGGAGAACAGCGTCAGATCCGCCAGGCCTTTCTGGCCGCCGGTCATGGTGCCGCCGACCCAGGCCAGCACCAGACCGATGACGATAGCGATCGCCGAGCCGTGAATGCGCCCGAAGGTCAGACGTTTGGAGAGAA
>NZ_PHNG01000097.1:0-307 GCF_002803435.1 Bacillus sp. mrc49
CATCTGGCGACCGGCAAGGATATTTTTATCGCGATCCTGTTTGCGGAACCAGTTGTGGATCTTGGAACGTCCGCGGCTGGTAGTGATATAGCCCAGGTTCGGGTTCAGCCAGTCGCGGCTTGGGTTCGGCTGCTTCTGAGTGATGATTTCAATCTGGTCTCCCATCCGCAGCTGGTAGGTAAAGGGCACGATGCGGCCGCCAATTTTGGCACCGATACAGCGGTGGCCGACGTCGCTGTGAATATGGTAAGCGAAGTCGAGCGGCGTAGAGCCGGCAGGCAGATCCACCACGTCGCCTTTCGGGGTA
>NZ_PHNG01000098.1:0-304 GCF_002803435.1 Bacillus sp. mrc49
CTCGCTCCAAGTACGGTGCCAAGCGTCCTAAGTAATTTAGGGCATGTGCGGCGGAGTTATCCGTCGAGTAAGTGGCTGCTTTGTTGAGCAGTCGCGAGCGTAAAGCTCAACTGAATAGATTGAAGGAATTGAAATGCCAAGACGCAGAGAAGTGCCCAAGCGCGATATCCTGCCGGATCCGAAGTTCGGTAGCCAGGATCTGACCAAATTCATGAACGTTGTAATGATCGACGGCAAGAAGTCTGTTGCTGAACGCATCATTTACGGCGCTCTCGAGCAAATCGAGAAAAAAACCGGCAAAAAC
>NZ_PHNG01000099.1:0-301 GCF_002803435.1 Bacillus sp. mrc49
GATCGGCAGCAGGGTTTTCGGCGCGATCACGCGGATGTCCGGGCAGCCGAGGGTCTTCAGGGCGAGCATGTTCGAGCGCGCCACCCGCGAGTGCAGGATGTCGCCGACGATCGCCACCGAGAGGTTTTCGAAACCACCCTTGTGCCGACGGATGGTGAGCATGTCGAGCATGCCCTGGGTCGGGTGCGCGTGACGGCCGTCGCCGCCGTTGATGATCGCCACCTGCGGGCAGACGTGTTCGGCGATGAAGTGTGCGGCGCCGGAGTCACCGTGGCGCACCACGAACATGTCGGCGGCCATC
>NZ_PHNG01000100.1:0-337 GCF_002803435.1 Bacillus sp. mrc49
AAAAAAAAACCGGCTGATCAAAAGATCTGCCGGTTTTAAAAAATTATTTTTTGATAAGGTCTTCGCGTTGAGATTGTTCGATCCACTCTTGAAGTTTGTCTTTCAATGTGTTGAAGCCTTCAGTAGATTCGATGTGAGATGTTGCTTTAACAGATGCTTGGCGTTTTTTCGGAGCTTTTTTCGGAGCTTCAGTACGCTCAGGAGCTTCTTCTGTAGCACGGATCGTTAAGCCGATTTTTCCAGCAGCTGAATCGATTGAAAGAACTTTCACTTTCACTTCATCGCCCACTTTTAAATGTTCGTTGATATCTTTAACGAATCCGTGAGTGATTTCAGA
>NZ_PHNG01000101.1:0-1216 GCF_002803435.1 Bacillus sp. mrc49
CATGAGTTTATTCAAACCGTTCAGGCCCTATGGGGAAGTTGGGGTGAGTCTGCTTTAAAGCTTGATACAGATAAAGGAATATTTGCGGACAGCTCGCACATTCAACCTATTCAGTTACAAGGTAAATACGTTGAATCACGAGGACCATTACCGATTCCGCCATCTCCACAAGGACAGCCGGTCATTTTCCAAGCAGGAGGAGGTCAAGACGGAGCCAATTTAGCTGGCATGTACGCATCTGGCGTGTACTCAATTGTAAACGATATCGAAACAAGCCATAACCATCGTCATGTCCTTAACCAAACAACTGAAGCTGTTGGCCGAAAACCTGATGAAGTGAAGCTTTTTATGGGGATAAACGTAACGATCGGTGATAGCTATGAAGAGGCACTAAAACGTAGAAAAGAGATGATTTCGTTAATGACTGATGAATTACCGGCACAAGTAAACCATCTGTCTGCATTGGTCGGGGTGTCCATTCCATTTCCCCATATCCATCAATCGTTACCGATGGAATTACGAAAGCGTTTAACGCCAAACCCTTTTCAGTTACATTCACAAAAAGCAGTTGACCTCCTTGAGAAGGAGTTTACCATTTTTGATGTGTTAGCTCATGGTGTAACAGACTTCCACCATACTATCATAGGCTCACCTGAACAAATCGCGGATGAAATGCAAGAATTGTTTGAAGCTGGTGCGTGTGATGGATTTGTAATTATCGCAGATCGAGCGCATGACGGATTGCCTGCATTCGTAGAAAAGGTTATTCCTATTTTACAGAAGCGCGGGTTATTTCATGAGGATTACGAGGGGACAACATTACGTCAACACTTAGGTGTACCTTATCAATATGGTCGAAGAAATTTTATAAACCTAACAGGGAGTAAAAAGCATGATTAAGCGATTATCCATCTTAGATAGGGCACTCGAAGGTTATCAAATGACTGGTAAAGGAGGGTGCACCTCCCATTAGCAAATAGATGAACTTGGTTACGAGCGTAATGGGTCATTGTGCATACTAATTTCCCTCTGTGCTGCAAGTGCTTCTCCTGATTTGCTTATACAAATTGCATACGTGTAGGATCAGGGGGTGTCATGCTTCCCAATCATTCTTCATTAACGGTAGCTGAAAACTATCTATCCACTTTTCCCATTGGTTCGTGGATTGCATGAAAACCATACAGTTAAACGTACAGAATTCATTATGACGACCTCG
>NZ_PHNG01000102.1:0-1805 GCF_002803435.1 Bacillus sp. mrc49
CGGGCTTAACCCAACATCGGGTATCTTAACCTGTGGTTTGATTACAGCAACCGAAACTTCACTGCCGACTTTATCATAAATGCTCATCTAACCTTCACCACCTGGATTTTGTTTTATGACCATATCGAACATCATGATCAGTAATGCTATCAACAAACAATCGACTTCTGAAATGAAGCTTTCCGATTTAACGTCAAGGATATATGGTTCCATCAAAATGCTTACTGGCTGGAGTGCCATTTTTTCTTCATCATTATAATACGTATCTTCTCTTTCCAATGTAGCACGAATGGTGCTGCCATTCAAGTTAGGATGCCCAGTCATCACCATTTGCTTGTCCTGTTCCGTCTTGAAAGGAAGAATGTTCACGCTCATCGCTTCCTTTGCAGCGTAAGCTTGAAGGAGAATGCTCAAATAAGCCAGATACTCCTTATTCGTTTGATAGTATTCAGGTATTCCTTCTTTCTTTAACAAGTGAAACATATTTTTGACCTTTTCCCTATTGTCCGTTAAAAGCTTGTCGCTTTCCGCAACAGCTTTAGTTGCGTAGGACAATTCATTGTCGCCAATTTTCGATATATACATGCTCAAGAACACAAACATATCAATCAGAATGAATACAACTGCCATGATCAAAAAGTTTTTCCACTCGTTGAATATACTCATCGGATAGAAATTCCAATAAATCAGCGCTCCCAGTATAAAAATGATATACCAGGTTTTTCGGATCGCTTCGATTTTTTTACTTACCTTGTCTTTATATTTCCAAGACAAGATAACATAGGCCAATAAAGCAAAAAACACCACCCAGACAAAGACTCTGAAAAAAATTAACAACCGTTATCCCCCTGCCCCTCATACGCCGTTTATATATCTTCTCTCTCTATATTATTCATTTCATCTACCTCTTTTCCCTGCCTGGAGTTTATGAAACTTATGCCATTCCCCTAAAGTTTCACTTTATAAAGAGCGATTTCTCAAGGGTGGATATTTACGGGACATCTTAGTAAATAACCTTAGTTATTCTGTGATATGATAAGTAACAAAAATATTTGATTATATGGAGGAACATCATCATGCTGAAAATTGTAAAAATCATCGTTTCTGCTTTTATTTTATTGTTCCTTTTCCTTAAGCTTTATCCTCCACTAGGGAAAAAGACGACGAAAGCAAAAGTGAGAATGTTCAATGAGAAAGATAATTTTGCCAATGGGAAATTCCAGAATCAGGTCCCCACAAGTCAAGCGATGAGTTTAAAGCATACTGGCTCCATATTACGGGATTACATAAGAGGCAATCCGAAAAAAAGGCCAGACACCCCTATCACGATTGGAACAAAAGGGACGGCCGCTGAAGATTCCAATAAGATTACCTGGTTTGGCCATTCCGCCTTCATGTTGGAATTGGATGGTAAAACGATCCTGGTGGACCCTATGTTCGGCAAGGCCCCCACTCCCTTTCCTTGGTTCGGCAACAAGCGGTTTAGCGGCGAGCTGCCCGTTGACCTGGATTCGCTGCCATCTATCGATGCCGTTTTACTATCGCATGACCACTATGACCATTTGGATTATCACTCAATAAAGAAATTGAAAGACAAGGTTGGGCAGTTCATCGTTCCCCTAGGTGTCGGGGGACATCTGGAGCGCTGGGGCGTTAACGAAGAATTGATATCAGAACATAATTGGTGGGATGAGGTTTCATTCAAGGGTTTACATTTAGTCTGTACTCCTGCCAGGCATTTTTCCGGACGGAGTTTAACGGATGGCAATACCACGCTTTGGTGTTCCTGGGTGATCAGTGGTGAG
>NZ_PHNG01000103.1:0-1409 GCF_002803435.1 Bacillus sp. mrc49
ACAAGCTGGAGTGGAAGTTTTATTCATTTTTGATGCAGCCGGCAGTTTGAAACTGTCGAATAACGAAATTAAAAGAATGAAAAATGCCGGTATAAAAGCCTTCCCGTTTTCTCCTTTGAAAAATGGTTTTTTCAATCAGAAATTCAATTTCAGGAATCACCGGAAGATCATCATTATCGACGGGGAGATTGGCTTTGTCGGCGGCTTGAATGTCGGTGAGGAGTATTTAGGAAGAAATAAAGAGATTGGATTCTGGAGGGATACACATATGGTCCTTAAAGGGGAAGCGGTATATATGCTTCATACCGTTTTCCTTTTGGATTGGGAATATGTCAGTGGCGAAGATGTATTGCAGGAGCGTCCGGAACTGAAAAGCGAAGGCGGAAAAGGGGACGGAGCTGTCCAGGTGGTGGCAAGCGGGCCGGATACACAGCAGGGAATCATGAGTGATTTTTACTATGCGCTTATCAATAGCGCTACTGAATCAATTTGGATCGCCAGTCCATACTTCGTCCCTAATCAAGCGATCAAAGCGGCGATTAAACATGCAGCCGTAAAAGGAATTCAAGTTAGGCTGATGGTTCCTGCGGTAAATGATGGTTTCTTGACTCAATACGGAAGCCGCTCTTATTTCGGGGAGCTGCTTCAATATGGCGTTGAAGTTTATTCCTATAAAAAAGGTTTCTTACATCAGAAACTCATCATCGTGGATGGCGATATTGCCTCCATTGGTACGGCAAACATGGATATGAGGAGTTTTCATCTGAATTTCGAAGTCAATGTCTTCCTTATGGGCAGCCGTTCCATCGGTGATCTTATCACTCACTATAAGGAAGATATGCTGGACAGTGAAAAACTTGACCCCATTACTTATAATAATCGCAGTATGCTCGAACGTTCAAAAGAATCATTTGCCAGGTTGTTTTCCAATGTACTCTAATGGGAAAACAACCGAATCAATAGTATAGTGGAAAGGAAAAGAAATTAACGGGTATAAGGAGAGTTTAAGAGAATATGAAATTGGTTTCCTGGAACGTAAATGGAATTAGGGCTTGTGTGAAGAAAGGGTTTTTAGATTATTTTAAAGAAGTTGATGCGGATATATTCTGTCTTCAAGAAACGAAGCTTCAAGAAGGACAAATTTCCCTTGAACTTGATGGGTACCATCAATATTGGAATTATGCGCTGAAAAAAGGGTATTCTGGGACTGCCATTTTTACAAAGGAAAAGCCGCTCTCAGTGAAATATGGTGTAGGCGACTTGACCGAGGAACCAGAAGGAAGGATCATCACCCTCGAATACGAGAAATTTTATATGGTGAATGTCTATGCACCAAATGCCACCGTTCCCTTGGAATGAGCAATTCACTCGCATTGAGGAGAATCATCCTGCCACAGGCCTTCCGCCGC
>NZ_PHNG01000104.1:0-1334 GCF_002803435.1 Bacillus sp. mrc49
CGACATCACGTGAACCGGTAAAGCTGATGAAACGTGTACGAGGGTGATCCACTAAATAATCGCCCACCTCGGCACCGCTTCCTGGAATGAAGTTCACGACTCCTGCAGGCAAGCCCGCTTCTTCCAACACCTCGATGAATTTAGCTGCAATGACCGGCGTTGTACTCGCTGGTTTCAATAGAACCGTATTACCTGAAACAAGAGCCGCCGTCGTCATGCCTGCCATGATCGCAAACGGGAAATTCCAAGGTGAGATGATGACACCGACACCAAGTGGAACATAACTGAATGCATTGTGCTCAATCGGACGGCTTTCCACTGGCATGCCGTCTTTAAGCTTCAGCATTTGACGTGCATAGTATTCCATGAAGTCGATTGCTTCCGCTGTATCTGCATCCGCTTCATTCCAAGGCTTTCCTGCTTCTTTAACCAATAGCGCCGAGAAATAATGTTTTCTTCTGCGAACGATGGCTGCAGCCCTGAATAAAATATTGGCACGGACTTCCGCTTTCGTTTTTCTCCAGGTTTGGAATGTCTTATCTGCCGCTTGCATGGCTTGCTCGGCCAAATCCTTATTCGCTTTGGAAACTTCTCCGATAACTTCTTCTTTATTTGCCGGGTTTACAGAGGTAATGACTTCATCAGTAAACACTTTTTCACCATTAATGATTAGCGGGTATTTCTTCCCTAACTCATTAGCTACTTCATTCAATGCCACTTGAAAAGCTTTATCGTTTTCTTCGAGTTTAAAATTAGTAAATGGTTCGTGTTTATATGGTTGGACCATTATGGCTCATCTCCCTAAAGTTAATTTATATTTTTACTTCTCGCTTATTAAACAAGCAATTTCCGTGCCAACTTTTCATTTTATTTAAAAAAATTAATATTTTGCATGAAATTTGCCATGAAAAGCAGTATGTTCGGGGCAAAATCGTCATAGATGCCATTATTTTTTGCTCTAATTCGTATTTTGCACATTCAACCGCAACACTTTTACTAGATGCAATTTTCGTGCCAAACTGATTCATCATGAAAAAGCAGCATTTTTACCTTATTTCGCAAAATATTTTTGCACCCTGCCGCCAAATAATCTTGCTGCGCAAATTTTCATTGCACCTTTTGTTCTATTGCTCTACAATAATCTCTAACATATGAAATAAACTGGGAGGCATTCATGTATTTAGACCAAATCATAAAGATAGAAGGTTTCCAAACCATCCTCTACTCACTTGTGGATGTAATCGATATTGGGATACATATCATTGATACAAAAGGACGGACGATTGTATATAACAAGAAAATGGCTGAAATTGAAGGAATGGAATCTGATGAAG
>NZ_PHNG01000105.1:0-1190 GCF_002803435.1 Bacillus sp. mrc49
GCTTTTTCAAAAGAATTCGTCCACCTTTACGATATTTTCTTGTGCTGCTTTCCATAACTAACATCTATTTTTTATATTATTAATCTACATTATAAAAAGCACGCTTATACATATGTGACGCATTTCACGTAACCCTTCAAACTTGTAATAAATGAATCATAAGTAAATATTAGTCTTTTTCAATAATTTTTTCAAGTGAAAAACGGATTCTTCAAGACCATATCCCCCCTTCAACAGAACCCATTTTAATAGGCTTAGCCACGAGTATTTCCAGACGCTAAAAACGAGAGCGAGGCTGCTGTTGCCATACGCCGAAATAATAGTCGAAACTTTCTAACTTTTTTCTCGTTTTTTCAAAGTTCATCTATGGTAAAATAAGAGAATATATTTCAGCAAACCTAGTATATCGGAGGGATAACGTTGGAAGTTAACGAAAAGGTTTATGATATCACCATCATTGGCGGAGGTCCGGTTGGATTATTCACCGCATTTTACGGCGGCATGAGGCAGGCATCGGTAAAAATCATCGAAAGCCTCCCACAATTAGGCGGGCAATTATCTGCCCTTTATCCTGAAAAGTACATTTATGATATCGCTGGTTTCCCTAAAGTGCGCGCACAGGAGCTAGTGAATAACCTGAAAGAACAAATGGCAAAGTTCGAACAGACCGTTGTACTCGAGCAAGCCGTGCAAGACGTCGAAAAACAAGCCGACGGGGTCTTCAAGTTAACGACCGATAAAGAAATCCATTATTCCAAAACCATCATCATCACAGCTGGCAATGGTGCATTCCAACCCCGCCGCATCGAAATTGATGAGGCAAAAGAATATGAAAGCAGCAACCTTCATTATTTCATCGACGATCTCAATCATTTCGCAGGCAAAAAGGTCGCCGTTTTCGGAGGCGGGGATTCCGCAGTGGATTGGGCCCTCATGCTGGAGCCAATCGCCGAAAAGGTGAGCATCATTCATAGAAGAGATAAATTCCGTGCCCACGAACATAGTGTGGAAAACCTTAAAAATTCCAAGGTTGAAGTACTCACCCCTTACATACCGGCTGATTTGATTGGAACGGAAGGACGGATCCATACTGTCGCCATCAAGGACCCAAAGGGTGAAGATACAGAAACGCTGGATGTAGATGCAGTCATCGTCAATTACGGATTCGTATCTTCCCTCGGCCCCATCAA
>NZ_PHNG01000106.1:0-1131 GCF_002803435.1 Bacillus sp. mrc49
AAAATCTCCTAATATCGTTTTTGAAGATGCCGACCTTGAAGCAGCTATCGATGGCTCCCTATATGGCATTTTCTACAATACCGGACAATCTTGCGAAGCGAGATCGCGTCTATATGTGCATGAAGACATTTATGATGAATTCGTTGCCAAGTTCGTAGAAAAAACGAAGAAATTGAAATTGGGCAATCCGCTCGATAAAGAAACGCATGTCGGGGCCATCATAGATCAGGGGCAATTGGATGTCATCAATAATTATGTTCAATCGGCCATTTCGGATGGTGCGGATATCCTAACCGGCGGAAAGCCGGCGGTCATTGAAGGCTTTGAAGGAGGCTACTGGTTTGAGCCGACGGTCATTGCCAATGTCAATCATGATATGAATGTAGTGAAAGAGGAAATATTCGGTCCCGTGGTCGTCATTATGAAATTCAAAGATGAAAAAGAAGCCATCAGGCTCGCGAATGATACAGAGTTTGGCCTAGGTTCAGCGCTTTGGACAAAGGATGGCGGACGTGCGACCCGAGTGGCCAATCAAATCGAAGCGGGAATCGTCATGGTGAACTGCCCATTCTCCGCTTTTCCTGGAACCCCTTTCGGAGGATATAAACAATCAGGATTCGGACGCGAGCTGTGCATTGAAACACTGGATCTTTATACAGAAACGAAAAGCATCATTTCCTATCATGGAAGCCGTCCCTTGAATCCTTTCGGCATTTAATCGAACATAAATAGATGGCTGGCAAAACGATTGTCGGATAAGTAATTCATGTTTGGATGAATGCTGATCTGATTCGTTGTAGCCGGCCTTGTTTAAGTAAAAGGAGGAATGATTGATGATTAAAAATCTAGTGATCGTCGGGTCCGGGGTCATGGGCAGGGGAATAGCCTACGTAGGGGCAACTGGAGGATTCGATGTAATATTGGTGGACGTGAATCAAGCGGCATTGGAAAGTGCAAGAAATGAGATCGATTCCATTTTTGAGAAGGGTGTCCGCTATCAAAAAATCAGCAAGGAGGAAGCGGCTTCCGCAAAAAGCAGATTTTCATATTCTTCCAATTTGAAAGAAGCGGCAGCAGCTGCCGATCTAATCATAGAGGCCGTTCCGGAAAAGCCGGAAATTAAGAAAGCCG
>NZ_PHNG01000107.1:0-1082 GCF_002803435.1 Bacillus sp. mrc49
ATGGGGTGATGAACACCGACAACATGACGATTAGCGGAGAAACGATCGATTACGGCCCATGTGCCTTCATGGATGTCTATGATCCGGCAACGGTATTCAGTTCCATTGACACCCAAGGCCGTTATGCCTATGGCAATCAACCGGTGATTGGCGGCTGGAATCTTGCGCGGTTCGCAGAATCTCTATTGCCGCTGCTGGATGAGGATCTGGATTCGGCAGTCAAGCTGGCCCAAGAGAAGATTTCGGCTTTTAATGAACTGCATCATGCCCATTGGCTGGCGGGGATGCGAGCGAAATTGGGGCTGTATAATGAAGAAACACAGGATGAAGCGTTAATCAACGGCCTCCTCAGCATGATGAAGAAACATGGCGCCGATTATACGAACACATTCCGCGCCCTAACGTTTGATAAATTGGAGGATACGGTCCTTTTCGGGGCACCGGAATACGTTCAATGGCATGAGCTCTGGCAGGCCAGACTGGGCAGGCAGCAGGAATCGAAAGCCTCAGCGAGCCAGCTGATGCAAAGCAGCAATCCGGCGGTGATTCCGCGTAACCACCGGGTCGAAGCGGCACTCGCAGCTGCCGTGGAAAAAGGGGACTACAGTGTGATGGAGCGGCTTTTGGATGTTCTTTCAAACCCTTACGAGCACTCCGCCAAGCAAGCCGAATACACCACATTGCCTGTTTCATCAACGCCCTATCGGACTTTTTGCGGGACTTGAGTTCATGTGAAAAAAAGACGGTATCCCGAGGTTTCGGGATACCGTCTTTTCATATGGCTGCGTATCATTTAGGTCCTTGTTTATTCGAGCTGAGCTGCTGAATCTGTTCATCGAGGACAGAGCTTGCTTTACCCAAAAACGTGGTGATGAGCTCCAGCTCTTCCGGCGTGTAGCTGGAAACGAGCTTAACCATTTCATTATGAAGCGGCAGATACGTGTTGTACACTTCTTCTTTATCTTCATATTCGGGTACGATGATCACCCTGCGCCGGTCATTGGGATCATTTTGCCTGCGGACGTATCCGAATTTTTCAAGCCGATCGACCAATGCCGTTATGCTGCCAGTGGTGAGGCCGG
>NZ_PHNG01000108.1:0-1067 GCF_002803435.1 Bacillus sp. mrc49
AGACATAAAAAGCGCAATCGAAATATAGCCGAGAGTTAAAATAAGAAAAACAAAGAAAAAAATATTGGATCCTAGATAGCCTAGTGAACTTCGAAACCCGACAAAGGTGTCTATGCCGTAACGCGCAAAATACAAGGTAATGGGAACGATCAACAACATTGGGAAGGCATTACCGAATAAAATCGCTGCCAGTGAGTGCTTTAAATCAAGCATTGTACCTGTATATCCCCCAGTTAACAGCCCAAAAGATGAGAGACCAATAACAACCTGAACTAAAATTAAATCCCTAAGGTTAAAAATCCGGTCACTTTTACTTGCCGGTAAAAAGCCAAAGGCCACATCCTTCGAAATGGAGGAATTCTCTTTACTCACACGCTTCTCTCCCAACTATAGATATATTGATTGAATGGAATGGAATTACGGCTGTTAATGTAATAGACAATGTAAAAGTACACTACCTTAAACAAGTACATAGACTAAATAGACAATGATTAATAGCATGAAAAAAATAGAACCGGTCGCATCCCTCCATTTCATTTTGTCGACTTTCACAGCATCTTCCTGCTCATACGCATCGATCCGTTCATTCAAATCTGAATATAGACTTTTGATGAAGGGATCTTCTGACTGGATATTCTGTTGAAACTGATTCACTTTATTCAAAATTGCTTCTCCCCCCTTTGCCTTCTCTTGTTTATTCCCTCACTTTTCTTAAATGCAATAACCATGCCAACTAGAAAGTGCCATTATTAAAGCGTTTTCAATAGGAATAATATTCATTTTTGAAACTATTGAACAGTTGTGAAATTTCTGTCATATTGAATCTAGGAGTTTAATGAAAGGCAGGTAGACATTAATGGATTACTTCACCTCTGCACTCTTGTCTATTTATGATCAGCTTATCGTGACAGATAAAAAAGGCATCATACTGAAATCGAACGGAACGAGAAATTCCTTATTCCATACAATTAAATCTGCTAGTGCAGGCGGTTCTATCAAGGATGTCGAACAAGATCTATTTTCTACGAGCTTGGCAGAAGAGGTTATGGCCAAACATGAAAAAAAAA
>NZ_PHNG01000109.1:0-1044 GCF_002803435.1 Bacillus sp. mrc49
CCGTCATATTCAGCTCATCGATCATCTCCGTCAGATGATCATCATCCGCCCCACTGAAGTTCAAGGCTCCATTCGGATGATAGGTTGCATTCAAGTAGTAACCGGCATCCCCACGCGGAGCCGTCAAATTGCTGTAGGTCGTTAAATCCCAATCCCTGTTGGCGGCCATATATTCTTCCGGGATTTCTATTTGCTTGATATCGACATCGATTCCCAATTGGCCGGCATCCGATTGAAAAACTTGTGCGATCAGTGGTAAATCGGCACGTGAACTGTAGGTTAAAAGGGTAAACGTTAGTGGTTTGCCATCCTTTTGCATGACCCCATTCACTTCCTGATATCCTGCCTGCTCAAGAAACGATCTTGCCGCCTCCATCCCCTTCCCTTTTTCCGGATAGTCAGGAGCAAAAGAGAACGTCGATGGAAACGGCCCTTTGGCAACCTCTGCATGTCCATGCAAAATCGTTTCCGCAATCGTTGAACGATCGATCAAAGCATCAATGGCCTTTCGGACGTTGATGTCCTGCAGCGCTTTCCGTTCCAGATTCATCGTCATTTGATGCACCCGGAAGGTAGAGGTCGATTCCACCTTCACACGATCTATCGCTTCTAAACTTTCAAGACTTTCGACTTCCGGACGAAAGACAATATCGGCATCCCCCGATTCAAGGGCAAGGGACCGGGCGTTGGCATCTTCATTAAAAGAAAACCTTGCTTTTGCAAGCTTCGCAGCTCCATTCCAGTAAGCCTCGTAACGTATTAAATCAACCGCCGTGCCCGGAATGAATTTCGAGACGGCAAATGGTCCCGTCCCTATCGGCTTGTTCATGAAGTCGCTTTCCGTTACATCAATGATCGATGTATTGGGATGGACCAATTCCGATGGAAACTCCGGAAAGGGCACCTCCGTCTTGATCGTCAGCTTATTTCCCTTCGCTGTTATCGATTCAATGCGCAAGGCATTCTTGATCGCCAGGCTGTCCTTCATCGCCCGCTCCAACGACGCCTTCACGGCTTGTCCGTCCATCTGCCTTCCATTCTGAA
>NZ_PHNG01000110.1:0-1036 GCF_002803435.1 Bacillus sp. mrc49
GTTATGCTGATCGATACAAGTACGGTAGACCCTGAATTGAATATCCGCATCGAAGAGGCTGCCAAGAAAAAGGATGTTGATTTTCTCGCGGCACCCGTCAGTGGCGGCGTGATAGGGGCGGTAAACCGGACGCTCACCTTCATGGTAGGCGGTTCAAAGACTGTCTTCGATAGGGCCATGCCTTTATTTGACGTAATGGGCGAGAATATTTTTCATGTGAATGATCGAATCGACAGCGGTACGAATACAAAGCTGATCAATAATCTCTTGATCGGATTTTATACGGCAGGGGTAAGTGAAGCTCTTCACCTTGCAAAGAATAGCAATCTTGATCTTGAAAGGTTGTTCGAGATGCTGAACGTAAGCTATGGCCAGAGCCGAATCTACGAGCGGAACTACAAAAGCTTCATCGCAAACGATAATTACGAACCCGGTTTTGCTTTAGAGCTGCTAAGAAAAGATCTCGGGTTCGCACTTGGGCTTGCTGCAAAGAATGATGTGGAACTGCCGCTAAGCAAAATTCTTTTTGATCTGTATGAAGAAGCAGTGGAGAACGGGTATGGTGATAAAGACATGTCCATCTTCTATAAAAAAATAAGTGAGCAGACGACAAAGATTCTTTAAGGAGAGGTGAGGGAGCAGATGATTACAACGAATATAAAAAGAATGAAGAACAACATTAATGGAGAATGGGTGGATTCCAATGGTACGGATGTCGAAGAAGTAATTAATCCAGCCAACGGAAAAATAATTGCCTATGTACCTCTATCGGTGAAAAGGGATGTCGATCAAGCTGTACAGGCCGCTCAAGATACGTATCAAACTTGGTCATTGGTACCTGTGCCGAACCGGGCAAGACTTCTATACAATTACCTTCATCTGCTTCAAGAGCAGAAAGAACAATTGGCCGAAATCATAACGATGGAAAATGGGAAAACGCTAAAAGATGCCCGCGGTGAGGTACAGCGAGGAATCGAAGTTGTGGAGATTGCGACTGCAGCTCCGACTCTAATGATGGGTGAATCCCTGCCTGGCA
>NZ_PHNG01000111.1:0-1035 GCF_002803435.1 Bacillus sp. mrc49
CCTTGAAAACGAAGGCCGGCATCGTCGGAATGAAAACGGATATGGGGGGTGCTGCAGCCGTATTGGGGGCAATGGAGATTATCGGCGAATTGGGGCCGGACCAAAATGTAGTTGCCGTCATTCCTTCCACTGATAATATGATCAGCGGCGAGGCCTTCAAGCCGGATGATGTGATCACTGCCATGAGCGGAAAAACGATCGAGGTATTGAATACCGATGCTGAAGGACGGCTCGTCTTGGCAGATGCCGTGACCTACGCTAAACATCATGGTGCAGAATACCTGATTGACGTAGCGACGTTAACGGGCGGTGTCATAACGGCGCTGGGCATGGATATGACTGGTGCAATGACCAATGACGTTGAATTCTACGAGCAAGTCCAAAAAGCTTCCGAGGAGGCCGGCGAGCCTATGTGGCGGCTGCCCATTACCGAAAAGGACAAGGAACGCGTACGCAATAGTAAGATAGCAGATTTGAACAATTCACCTGGCGGGGCCGGGCATGCCATCATGGGCGGGGCTTTCATCGGTGAATTTGCAGAAGCGACCCCGTGGGTCCACCTGGATATTGCCGGCACGTCGACAACCTCCAGCAGCTCTGCATTATGCACCGCAGGAGCGACGGGTGTCATGGCTCGGACGCTTGCCTTATTGGTTGAAACCTTTGAAGCGAAATGAACAAAAAAACCGAAGCCAAGCATAGGCTTCGGTTTTTTTTCAAATATCCCTCCATTTTAGACTGATGATGATATGGCAATTAACCTCTCCAGCTTTCGGATGGAAATCAAAACGGATTCCATCTGGGTTATACATGATATCAGGTTCGTTTTTAATGCCGATCTTCCGGATCATTTCCGTCACGAGGCTTTTTTCCGATGATTGGGCAGCGGTCATCAATCCGTTTGCGAAAGGCTTGGATGTCGCTAAAGTGTTCATGACTTTTTGCACATCGATCAATAAGGACTGCGAGGCCTTTGCCGATTTAACCAACAAATCGGGATTGGTAGCCGAGTAGGGACGGATGCTCCCAGCCAGC
>NZ_PHNG01000112.1:0-1034 GCF_002803435.1 Bacillus sp. mrc49
CTCGGCTGCCTCCTTTTTCTCCAGCATGCTGAGTCCGGAATCCGGCACCCATTCATACTTGATGGCCTGACGCCTTCCTTCCGCGTTCATGAAGTAGAAAGCATGTATCGAGTAATATTGACACGTTGCGAAACTTGCCGGAGAACGCATTTCCTTAAGCATTTGCAGGCCTGCCTTGCTCTCCGGGTATTTCAACAAAATCCCCCCCAATTCTTTCAGATTGGGAAAACCGTCTTTTGCAGATTTGATGAAGTGAGCAATCTCGACGAAAGCTTCAGGTGTTTTCGCTAAAAAGAGCGGAATGGTCACCGCAATGAGGTCAGTTTCCTCTCCACCTGGCAATTGAAACTTGACGGCCATGCCCTTTACAGGTGAATCGGCATCAGGATGGGTCGGGACCGGTGAGCTATTCGAAAACCGAATGACCGCAGGCACGGCTTCATCCTGAAGATGGGCAGCCACCGTTAACGGCGATGCTTTTCCGTTCGGGGTAAAAACCCCCTTATACACATATCCCCTCGCATGTGCCCGACGGTAGCCTGGATATGTACCCACCACTTTTTCAATCGCATCCACCGCTTCACTGGCTAGTTCAGATTTTAAGCTTTCGTTTCCCTCCATTACATGTCACCCCATCTTTTTAAATTCATTATTACCTGTACCCATTAATTCATAAGCATATTCAAGGAAAACTTGCATTCAAAATGATTTTCACGGAGTATTTCCAAAAATCAACTTCCGGAATATGTTTTCACGCAAAGTGTAATGCAACGCAAGGCGCGAGACTTCTGCTGGAATTGCGCGTCACGGGATATTATCCTTTGGATTGGTCGATTTATTCACGCACAGGTCGAATTATCCTTTGGGTTGGTCGTTTTATTCACGCACAGGTCGAATTATCCTTTGGGTTGGTCGATTTATTCACGCACAGGTCGAATTATCCTTTGGGTTGGTTGATTTATTCACGCACAGGTCGAATTATCCTTTGGGTTGGATAGAAAACAGCTAAAAAACGAGTCGAGCACTCGATTCGC
>NZ_PHNG01000113.1:0-1023 GCF_002803435.1 Bacillus sp. mrc49
CGAAGCTGATTGCCGCCTATTTTCAAAGGCGGGGTGTCGAAGCGCAATATGTCAATCCGAAGAAAGCTGGCTTGATCGTATCGGATGAAGATGGATATACCCAGGTGCTGCCGGAATCGTATGATCGGTTATATGATCTGCGTGATGAGCCGGGAATCGTCGTATTTCCAGGGTTTTTCGGATATACGTTAGATGGTGATGTTTTAACGTTTTCAAGAAGCGGCTCTGACATTACGGGCTCGATTCTTGCAAATGGCGTCAAAGCCGAATTGTATGAAAACTTTACCGATGTGGATGCCGTATATGCGGTTAATCCAAATGTGGTATCCAATCCGAAGGGGATCAGGGAATTAACGTATCGAGAAATGCGTGAGCTTTCTTATGCCGGTTTCTCGGTATTCCATGATGAGGCGCTTATTCCTGCATTCCGGGCGGGAATCCCCGTTCATATCCAAAATACGAACAACCCGGCGGCCCAAGGGACCCGCATTGTGAATATCCGTGATAATACGAATGGTCCGGTTATTGGGATTGCGAGTGACAAGGGATTTTGCAGCATTTATGTCAGTAAATATTTAATGAACCGGGAAGTCGGCTTTGGCCGGAAGCTGCTGCATATCCTAGAAGATTACGGAGTTGCCTATGAGCATATTCCATCGGGCATTGACGATGTGACACTCATCCTGAGACAGGAGCAGATGAGGGGGGACTCCGAGAAGAAAATCATTTCGCGAATCAAGCAAGAGCTGCATGCCGATGAAGTCATTGTGGAGCATAACTTAGCCTTGATCATGGTCGTGGGCGAAGGGATGCGGCATAATGTCGGAACGACGGCAAGAGCCTCGAAAGCGTTGGCGGATGCCAAGGTCAATATCGAAATGATCAACCAGGGCTCTTCGGAGGTAAGCATGATGTTCGGTGTCAAAGAACACAGCGAAGAGACGGCCATCCAAGCTTTATATCATGAGTTTTTTTGAGAATGACAGTTCCGAGACCGCCTTTTAGAAGGGAGGAAACACTTAG
>NZ_PHNG01000114.1:0-1022 GCF_002803435.1 Bacillus sp. mrc49
AGCGGAATCTTGAGGTATCCTGCGTTAATACTGATGAAAAATACAATTATGGTTAAAATACTTGTTAAGGCAAGCAGTTTCTTAAAGCGTCCCTCATTGGGGCCGGATTGCTTCGGCATCATAATCCCCTCCCTTCCTTACGAGCTAAATAAAGGAAAAAGGGAACGCCAATGAGAGCTGTGATGGCCCCGACAGGCGTCTCGAATGGAGCATTCACCATCCGTCCGACGATATCGGCAACCAGCAATAGCACGCCACCGAGAATGGCGGAACAAGGGATGATCAGCCTATAATCATTCCCGACCAAAAACCTGGTGATATGAGGAATGACCAGGCCTACGAACCCAATCATGCCTGCAATCGATACTGCAGCTCCGGTCAGCAGCAGGACCGCAATCATTCCTATAAGCTTCACGATTCCGGTATTTTGCCCAAGTCCTTTTGCCACCTCTTCCCCTAAACTAAGAATGGAAATGGAGCGGGAAAGAACCAAAGCTACCAATATCCCCACCACTATAAATGGAAGCGTAAATAAAACATGCTGTGGCTGCACACTTGAAACCCCTCCGGCAAACCAATAGCTGATATCTTTTGAAATATTGAATTTGATCCCGACCGCAGTTGAAAGCGAGCTAAGCAAGGATGCTATCGCCGAGCCGGCGAGTGCGAGCTTGACAGGCGTTATGCCGCCCCTTGAATACGATGTGATTCCGAAAACCAATGCTGCGCCCAACCCTGCACCGGCAAAAGAGAACATCATTAAGCCCAGATACGTTATACCCGGCATGACCACAAGCGCAATCGCAATGAAAAACGATGATCCGGCGGTTACTCCCAGTATGGAAGGATCAGCCAATGGATTTCTCGTCATTCCCTGCATGATTGCCCCTGAGACTGCTAACGCAGCTCCTACACACACTGCAGCGATTGCCCGCGGAAATCTTAATTGGCGAATGATCGTATGAGCGGGATTGTCTTCATCAAATTGAAATAATGCATTATATACATCACGATAGCTCAAA
>NZ_PHNG01000115.1:0-1021 GCF_002803435.1 Bacillus sp. mrc49
GCAGCGAGTCTTGCTGGTTATTTTGCCGGGGTGAGCTATGAAAGACTGGAAGGGTTCAATAGTCAAATCTGGCCGGTTGCGAAAGATGGTACGGATACGCCGATCCTTTTCGAAGAAGGGTTCGCGTTTGAAGATGGTAAGGCACGGCTCATTCCGCTTGAATGGACTCCTCCTTTTGAAGCCGGTGCTGAATATGATTTACATTTAAATAATGGCCGACTGTTGGAGCATTTCCATGAAGGGAATATGACGTACAAGTCAGAGGGACTGACACATAAGGTTCCCCACCCATGGCTTGAGGTATCACTGGAGCTTGCTCGGGAACGTGGAATCGAGGATGGCTCTCTCGTTCGTTTAACCTCACCTTATGGTCACGTAAAGGTAAGAGCGATAGTCACAGAACGTGTAACAGGGAACGAATTATACTTAACGATGAATACACGAGAAGATGAGGAAGCGGTTAACCGTCTGACAAGCAGTTATCATGATACGGTAACCCACACACCGAACTATAAGGAAATGAGTGTGAAAATGGAGGTACTGGAAGAAAAGGGAGAATCACCATTGCCGAAAGTGAACTACCGATTCGGGAACCGTCTTCCTCAAATCAGTGTCAGAGTGGAAGAAAAATGGAAACGAGAAGACTTTACTCCCATTACAGAGTTATTCGAATTAGGAGGTGATGATTTTGGCGAAAGCAATCAAGCAAATTAGAAAAGAAGCCCCTAATCCCGAAGCAGAGCAATCAAAAGCGGTCACGGACATCGTCGCAGCCTTGGCAGAAAACCGGGACGCGATCATGGCGACAATCGGAATCGTAGGGCAACTTCATGAAATGGGTGTTTTGAATACCGTGAACGGGCTGCTGGAAAAACGTGTTGATGTAGGGGTGATTGCCGTTCAACAGCTCAATCAGCCTAATATGCATAATACAATCAAGAATGGAATGAATGCTTTTAATTTTCTTGGCCAATTGAATCCTGATCAGTTACAAACGGTACTGAATGGAGTGAGTCACGGC
>NZ_PHNG01000116.1:0-1020 GCF_002803435.1 Bacillus sp. mrc49
GAGAGCCGTAAACAATATGGTGGGAATGAGGCTCGCCACGAAAAAAACATCTGCCGTTGATGACGCCCCGAAATAGGCGGCTATGATCGACTCCCGGCCAAAGCCGAGAACTTTCCCGACGGCTGCGATGATGGTGACGAGCCCGACCGATTTAAGTACATGTGAACGAGTAGGCATATTTTCAATCCTTTAAAATGATGTCCTTTTGTAAAGTGATTCCCAAACAACTATAAAAAAACAAGGTAAACGTTTTATCCTCAAGAATATTGTAAAAAAGTCCGGCTGTTAAGGCCGCCAGCAACAGGCAAGCGGTGAAGGCTCCAAAGACCCCTTTTTTCGATGTCGCGATCTTGCGGAAGGAGAAAATGATGAAAATGAGAATGGCAAGGAAACCAAGCATGCCTGTCTGAACCAGGATCTGGATATATTGATTATCCGTATACATTCTTTCTCCTATTTGATATTCACCATAGATCGGCGAAGGGAAGGAAAGGGTGGCGGAATCCCCGAATGTTCCAAGCCCCGTACCTAATATCGGATGGTCCTTGAAGATTTCGATGCCCTTGAAAACGACATATAAGCGTCCCCATTCCGTACTCTGCTGAAGAATCTTATCTGAAAACATTTCCGAAAAACGGCCGGACAGGGCCTGTTCATGATCGGAAGCGGTGTTGCTCCCGATCACCAGATTATCCATCGGAACGGCAGCGGATAGCTCGACTTTATTTGAGGCGAATAAAACCGGGTAGTAAATGAGAAGCAGTCCCAGCAAGCATGCCCCTAATGAATAGGTAAGAAATGATTTATTTCTCGTCCAAAATAAGAAGATGAGCGCCGCGAATCCAAATGCAATCATCGTTCCCCGCGAATAGGTGAGCAATAGCGTCCCGGCAAGCAAGATTGATGCCAGAAAGACGAGGACTTTATATTTTTTCAGCGAGCGAAATAGGAAAAAGCTTAGAAACAGCTGAATGCTTAAGTACAGGGCGAACACATTAGGGTTGGCAGCCGCCCCATAGA
>NZ_PHNG01000117.1:0-1014 GCF_002803435.1 Bacillus sp. mrc49
AATGGTACGGATGTCGAAGAAGTAATTAATCCAGCCAACGGAAAAATAATTGCCTATGTACCTCTATCGGTGAAAAGGGATGTCGATCAAGCTGTACAGGCCGCTCAAGATACGTATCAAACTTGGTCATTGGTACCTGTGCCGAACCGGGCAAGACTTCTATACAATTACCTTCATCTGCTTCAAGAGCAGAAAGAACAATTGGCCGAAATCATAACGATGGAAAATGGGAAAACGCTAAAAGATGCCCGCGGTGAGGTACAGCGAGGAATCGAAGTTGTGGAGATTGCGACTGCAGCTCCGACTCTAATGATGGGTGAATCCCTGCCTGGCATTGCTGAGGGGATCGATGGATCGATCTGGCGCTATCCATTGGGAGTGGTTGCGGGCATTACCCCTTTCAACTTCCCCATGATGGTACCGCTTTGGATGTTTCCGCTCGCGATCGCCTGCGGCAACACGTTTGTCCTAAAAGCTTCAGAAAGAACACCAATCCTCGCCGAGAAACTAGTGGAGCTTTTCTATGAATCTGGTTTCCCGAAGGGTGTCCTCAACCTTGTGCATGGTGCAAAGGATGTCGTGAACGGCTTACTGGAAAGCGATGACATCAAAGCGATATCATTCGTCGGTTCCGAGCCTGTGGCCAAGCATGTATACCAAACGGGTACAGCTAACGGAAAACGTGTTCAAGCACTTGCTGGTGCCAAAAACCATGCCGTTGTCCTAGCGGATTGCCATCTTGAAAAGTCGGTTCAAGGCATTATCGGAGCGGCGTTCGGCAGCAGCGGAGAACGCTGCATGGCCTGCTCGGTCGTAGCGGTGGTCGATGAGATCGCCGATGAATTCATGGAGTTGCTCGTTTCTGAAACTCGTAAACTGAAAACAGGAGAAGGCAAATCGGAAGATAACTTTGTTGGTCCGCTGATCCGTGAAGTCCACAAAAACCGAGTGGTCCATTATATTGATAGCGGAGTAAAGGAAGGGGCTGCATTACTGGTCGACGGGAGAAATCCG
>NZ_PHNG01000118.1:0-1013 GCF_002803435.1 Bacillus sp. mrc49
AAAAATCGTCGTCCACAGCGAATTGAACAAAGGGACATCCTTCACGATTCATTTGCCTTTTTATAAAGAAACCAAATAAACATAAAATAAGGATGACCCCCATTGCCGGTGGTCATCCTTTTCCTTTATGCTTTGAAGCTATCTTGCCATTTGAGCAAATGATTTTCCAAAAAGCGAACAAATGAGTCTGAGATTTTACCAGCCAAGGCAAAAATGATGATGCCGACGAATACGATGTCCGTTTGCATGAATGAACGGGCATCCTGGATCATGAAGCCCACTCCCCTATCTGCTCCCAGCAATTCAGCGACCACCAAGCACATCCATGCGGAACTTAATGCTAAGCGAATCCCAAGCAATATATTGGGCAAGGCTGCCGGGATCATGAGCTTCGTTATTTGTTCCAAAGGGCTATACTCCAGGATTCTTGCCACATCATATAGCTTTTTATCCACATTCCGCAAACCCAAAAATGTTTGTAAATATAATGGGAAAAAAGCGCCTAATGCAATAAGCAGCACCTTGGATAGTTCACCAAATCCGAACCACATGATGAATAAAGGTGTTATCGCTAGTAAAGGAACCGTTCGTAACATTTGGATGCTTGGGTTTAAATATTCCTCGGATTTTTTTTGCATGCCTACGATGACACCGATCAACATCCCTAAAAAACCGCCTAATGCAAAGCCAAGAATCGCCCGAGTTAAACTGATTTGCAAATGGCCGGCCATTTCCCCTGATCGGACGAGATCTATGAAAGCCGTGACGATCAAGGATGGTGATGAGAATAATTGGGCCGGCATGATTCCGGCTGAACCCAATGCCTGCCAGGCAATCAATACTATTGAGGGCAGGAAAAAGCCACGCAATGCAGATTTGGCGATTTTTGATTGTTTTTTCCTTTCCCTCATGATAAGCTGCTTGTTTTGAGCAATGGTTTGTGAAGACATTTTCATCATCCTTTCCTTCTTTTTTCAAAAATCAATCAAATACTCCAATCTTCCCTATCCTGA
>NZ_PHNG01000119.1:0-1000 GCF_002803435.1 Bacillus sp. mrc49
AAAATAAATGATGCCTCCTATATGGTTTTTTTCGATGAGCTCGTTAATTTCAGGGCCCGCTTCTGTACCCTTGAAGCCGATCATCATTAGCTGACCGACTTTTTCTTCAAGCGTCATGCTTTCAAGCATTTTGTCTATTTTCTCTTGGTTTTCCGCAATGGCATCCATTCTTTTCTCCTTATCGGTTTCGGAATGATCTTCTTTTTGGATGAACATGATAGCCATAAACGAAAGGAGCACGAAGAAAAGCGCACCCATATATATTTTTCCTTTCATGCCCTGCCTCGCGATTGACGGTCCACCATTATAAAATCCCTTCCTTCCTTGCCTTTACCATTCATTTACCTCAAAACTCCTGTCTGCCTGGATTCGATCCACTACTCTTCATCTTGTTCATAAACGGGGCATTCTATATCAAGCCAAGGTATTTTTTTGCATAAAGCATTGGCGGCGTACCATACTACTTACATACACTCATGCAAAGGAGATGCACCCATGGACGGAATTTTGAGGAATTTAGCCGATACCTTCAGTCATGCAGTCGATTATGCAAAAGAAAAAATATCTGCCATTACGGGGTCAACCTCTGTTACCATCGCGGAATTGAGCCAACACATCATCAATCAGCCTGAAACGATACTAATCAAGAAAAGCCTTTTAGGAATCCACTTCTCTTTTTATCATTTGCAAAAAGAAGATGTTTCCTATTATCTGGAAATGAGAGACTCACAAATTTTACAGCTGGATGTACAAGCACATGACCATACCATCGTGTCGTATCGATCTTATCGAGATAAGTCAGACCTGCCCGCGTCAGTTAAATTTCCGAAAACCCTTTTATAGAAATACGAAGCCGCGTCTCAAAGTGCCCATCTTCTAGGCCTGATCCTTATCAATAAAGTTCGGGAAGCGACTTCATAAAAAGCAAAAAAAATGTAGACAAGCCTCATTTAAAATCGAGTTTGTCTACATTCCCAAAGCTGACACCCACCAATACTTA
>NZ_PHNG01000120.1:0-1000 GCF_002803435.1 Bacillus sp. mrc49
GAGCCCTTTGTCGTAATGACGATCTGGTTGCCTTGGCGCTCCCAGTTAAAATCCGATGATGTCAGCCCGAGCTTTTCCCGAATCTGTTTTCCTGTTAATTTCTTGCCCCCGATTTCGACTATACCGACGCGATTACCTGAAGTCCTTTCAACGACAGTCCCTATCGTCGTGCCTGATGAAAGACTTACTCCAAGTTTGTTTTCAAAATCGGCAGAGTTCACGACAACTTTATTATAAAACTTTGGTGACTCCTCTTTATCCCACGGACTCGATACACTTCTTAAATAAGGGAAATCCGCTTGCCAATAGTCCTCCGAATTCTCCGTATAGCCATTGCTTGTGGAAAAAAATGTGGCTGTGATCGGCTTTCCATCATAGGTTAGGATTTGCCCCTCCGTTTCCTTGATGGCCTTGCTGATTTTTTTCATCTTCGATTTATAATCAGAGCCCCATTGCTTTTTGAGCTCATCGTTATTTTTATAAACTTGATGCATGACCGTATCACTCACATCGGCACCGTCAGGTAAACCTAAGCGACTCTCGCCAATAAGCTGATTGACAATGTACGTCCTTGCCGTCAACGCTTGTGCCTTCAATGCTTCTTCCTCGAATTCCGCTGGCATCTCAGCTGCAACAACGCCAGTCAAATACGTTTCCAACGGCACCTTTTCAATCTTTTTTGCATGGGTACGGTAAACGGCAACTTCAACGGAACTCATTTCATTGGCACTCACTTCATTACTGCTGTTCTTCACTTTCTTCTCTAATTGTTCTGCTAACTCACCACTTGTCTTATCATTTGAAAACGGAAGCACAAGCACTGCTGGAATCATGATAATTACGAATGCTACTGCTATGAATAGTACGATCATCGGTTTGATTGCTTTCAAACTCCTGAGCCTCCCTACACTTGTTTTCTCTGCCACGCTTAAATTTCGGCAGGATCTTTATATAACAAATGTATGTCGAAGGACAAGCATTTATGAATAGAAAAACGGCA
>NZ_PHNG01000121.1:0-998 GCF_002803435.1 Bacillus sp. mrc49
CCTTCACTAAATCAGAACCGATCATCTCACCGGTCAAGATGAAATCGAGCAATAGGTTGCCTTTTAAATCATAAATGGAAACTAGTAAACTGGCATTATTCAAATCTTTAAGTTTGAATAACGCTTCAAGTGATAGGTTCGTAGTGACGCCGTCCTGGATCAAGGCGAACTTGAATTGGACCTGAAGCAGGCTTTGCAAATCATTATAAATGGAAAGCAATTCTGCCACTTGCCCTGCCGATAATTGATCGATTGTTTCAAAATCAGCCAGCTTGTCCATTCGGTCGGATATCGCCATCAAGCGATCCTCGAATGTTGGATCCTCGACAAGTGGCATAAGGTGATTCATGAATCTTTCAAGCTCCTCGTCCGTAAGCCCGATCTCTGTAAAAAGTCCAGACAGTAAATCGTCCAGTTCTTCATCATCGTATTCCATGTCTTCGTCATCATAACCCATCTCTAAATCGATTATGTCTTCTATATCATAAATGAAATGGAAGGTATCGATGATGGAATCTCCTTCTTCCAATTCACCATACTCCATCAATAATTCCGTCAGTTCCGCTTCTGTCATGTCATAATCCTTCAATAACTGCTTCAATGTCTCAGGAGTGACTGTCGGTCCCAATGTATCGCGTAGCTCATCTACCGATTCCATCTCCTTCAAGGTCAAGTCATAATAGGCTAAGTAATCTTCCAATTCCTTTTGTGTCATTCTAACTTCCGCCAGGTATGCATTAAGCTCATCCTGGTTCATTTTCGTTGCAGCGAAGCCTTTAGCTCCGATTGAGCCTACCGAAAAAAGAACGATAAGTGCTACAAATAACGAAAAAAATCTCTTCAATTTCTTTTCCCCCCAATAATTTCTAGTAAAGCCAAACTCCTAACCATTATAAAACAGCTAAACCAAAAGGTATACATTAATAACAATGATTGACTGCAAATAGGAGGTTGGGAGTGGGTGGAAGGTCTGCTTTTTTCGCATGCGACTGCGAGGA
>NZ_PHNG01000122.1:0-991 GCF_002803435.1 Bacillus sp. mrc49
CTTCCCAAACTTCCTGTCATCCACTTTCAAAAGGATCATCTTGGACACCTCCATCATTAATGGCTGCACTCGTCAGGGTTGTATGACTTCTGAATTACATAATATAACATTTTATTCTGAATATATAGATTATTTTACAATATATTTCATGACACCTTCAGACAAAATTCGAGGGTTCCTACATAGAATAACAGCAATAAAAAAAGGTTTCGGAATGAGATCACTCCGAAACCACATTATCCGCCAGCTAAAAACAATTCATTCAGGACTTCGATATATCGAGGAATCCTTCACCAAATACGTCACGGACATCATGAATGGCAATAAATGCATTGCTATCGGTTGCCTTCACGATCCGTTTCAACTTGAGGACCTCCTGCTTGCTGATAACGATATATAAAATATCCTTGGAAGCTTTCGTGTAGTATCCATGACCGCTAAAAACGGTTACCCCTCTGTCCATCAGTACGGTTACTTGACTTGCAATCTGATCCGCTTCATTGGATATGATGGTAATCGCTTTTTTCGGATTCAAGCCCTCTATGATGAATTCCATCGTTTTCGTTCCAATATAAAGCATTAGAATTGTAAGCATAAGTCCTTCTGCGCCAATGATGAAATAAGATGAGAACGCAACGATTAAATCGAAAAACAGAAGTCCATAACTTAAGCTCCATCCCAAATACTTATTCGTGATTCTGGCGAGGATCGTCGTACCGGCAGTCGTCCCGCCCACTCGAATGATCATCCCAATTCCTGCACCGGCAAACACTCCGCCAAATATCGCATTGATGACAATTTCATCGGAAGATATATTCCAACTCTCCGTTAAATGAAGGAATAGCGAGTTGAATGCAACGGCAACGATCGTATAAATCGTGGTCATTTTCGACAAATATTTATAACCGACAATGAGCAGGAAAGCATTGATGATCAAGCTTAAAAGTCCCGGCGACCATTCAAAAAGATAAAATAAAATGATCGTTATCCC
>NZ_PHNG01000123.1:0-989 GCF_002803435.1 Bacillus sp. mrc49
CCGCCATATCATTATGTGGTGGGCAAGGACCCATGAATGAACGAATTCCAGTCGATTTCAAGTAACCAGCTAGCCGCTGCTTCAATATCCTTAGCAAAGACGCGATCTTGTGTAATGCTCGGAATGATCTTTCTTGCTTCCGTATAAAAATCCTTTGTGAATGGAGCCATCTTTTCCGTTCCGCGGTACTCCACCGCTTGCAGGGCACAAATGAGCTCTATCGCCAAAACGCGGCGGACGTTTTGGATGATTTGATGCGCGTGCCGCGATCCAATTGTCCCCATGCTTACATGATCTTCCTGATTCGCTGAAGATGGAATGGAATCCACACTAGCCGGATGGGCGAGTGTCTTATTTTCAGAGACGAGTGAAGCGGCGCAATATTGCATGATCATCGCTCCCGATTGCAAGCCAGGCGACGGACTCAGGAATGGCGGTAAATCATTCAACTGGGGATTGACGAGTCGCTCGATCCGGCGCTCGGAAATGTTCGCAAGCTCGGCAATGGCGATTTTCATGAAGTCCATCGCGAACGCTATCGGCTGGCCATGGAAGTTTCCGCCTGAAATCACCTTTTCACCATCATCAAAGATAAGCGGATTATCCGTTGCAGCATTCATTTCAATTTCCAGTTTTTCTTTGACATAATCGAGAGTTTGCCATGATGCCCCATGAACCTGCGGAATGCAGCGAAGCGAATATGCATCCTGTACCCGGAGCTCCCCTTGCTTAGTGATGAGCTGGCTGCCATGGATCATGCGGCGAATCCTTTCCGCGACCTCCGTTTGCTGGCGATAACCGCGGGCAAGATGAACATCCGGATCAAAGGCGTCTTCAATGCCGCGCAGCCCTTCTAACGTCAAGGAAGCAATCGCCTCCGTTTGATGGGCAAGCTGTTCCGCTTCGATATAATTGACCAGGCCCATCCCCGTCATCGCCTGCGTTCCGTTGATTAATGCCAATCCTTCTTTCGCTTTAAGCGTCAGCGG
>NZ_PHNG01000124.1:0-986 GCF_002803435.1 Bacillus sp. mrc49
CCTCACTGATTCTTGCATAACTTCTACGTTGGCGGTGTCGTCCATACTGAACAAGTTGACCTGTCAACTGATTCACCCCTTAAATCAAGCGTTATAAGGATCCATTTGCCCCGGAAAAGAAATCCTTTCCATAGACAAAAAGAAAATGGTTTTTATTTTAAAAACCACTATTTCTCATAAAACGAACTATTATTTATATATTTTTCCCATATTATCCATTGGTTATACACCAATGGTATAAAAATTGCATAGTTACGGAATTATATATATGCATTTTATAATACTAACATAGCGAAAATTTAGAGTCAAACCTTTTTGGATAATAGTATATAGTAACCTTTCTTCTTCAACGGCACTTCAACATTTCCAAATAATTGCTCCATTTTATCCATGGCGGATGGCGCGCCTTGTTTTTTTTGAATGACCACCCATAATTCTCCACCAGCTGCCAAACTGCGATAGCCTTCTTCTAAAATTTCGTGGACTACACTTTTACCTGCGCGAATGGGAGGGTTCGTAAGAATTGCAGCGAATTGATTGGAGCCTACTTTGTCAAAACGGTCGCTTTCAAAAATCTTCACATTTGCAATCCCATTAGAAGCGGCATTTTCTTTTGACAAATCAACAGCCCTGCTATTAATATCAATCATTTCTATCGTTCTCTCGGGATAGGACGCCGCGATTGTTATTCCGATTGGCCCGTATCCGCAGCCTACATCCAGAATATTTCCATCCACAGCCTCATTAAGGGTGAAGCTCTCAACTAAAAGGCGCGATCCGAAATCGACTTCCTTTTTCGAGAATACACCATTATCACTTTTGAAGCGAAAGGTACGTCCCTTTAATGTAAAATCCCAAAATTTCGGATTGCTTACGACATCCGGTTTTTGTGAGTAGTAATGCTCTGTCAGAGTCATCTCCCCCTATCAGAAAGGAATATTGAAGATTTATGAGAGAAGATATTTGAAGAAGGGTTGCTTGCATGC
>NZ_PHNG01000125.1:0-985 GCF_002803435.1 Bacillus sp. mrc49
CTTCCACTGATTTGCCGAAGTTGAAATCAAGGTCGGTATCTTTGATTTTCTTAAAAGCACTCTCAACGAAATCAAGAATCTTATCTTTCGATGACTGGATATTCTTCTTGAATGTATCCTGAGTGCTTCCTTCACTTTTCTTTTCCACGACTACAGTCGATAATTCATTTTGCAGTACCTGCCCTTTTGCTTCACTTTCCTGACTGGCTTTCTCCAATTCTTCCAATAGGCCCATGGCTTCGTCCGCGGATAGCTTTCCATCCTGAATCATTTCTAGAATCTTCTTTCTTTCCTCCTGCATGAACATTCCTCACTTTCTTCTATCATTTTATTCATACATACGCCTAGATATCTAAAAAGTTTCATAAATACTGTTTTTACCATCATTCGACAAAGTGAACTGACATTTTCCGAAACGGAAAACATGATATTCCCCCGGAAATATTCCGCTTTCCCAGCATTTAATCAAATGATTGATTAAATGCTGACTTTCATTTTTCTACAAAATAACAGGTAGCCTGCAGGAAAACGCGAAGATCATGGCGAGGTTGATCTTGGGCCGGTTCTTCCCAAAACAAAAGGGGAGCAAGCCTGATGGCTCGCTCCCTTTCATGCATGTTCATGCTCTTGTTCTTTTGCCTCGATCAAGTTTTCCATGCGGATTTGGTCACGCGTCAATACTGGCTTTAAATATTTGCCCGTGTATGATTCGGAAACCTCACATATTTTCTCAGGTGTACCATAGGTGACAATCGTTCCGCCCTTGTCCCCGCCTTCCGGTCCCAGGTCAATGATATGGTCCGCCGTTTTGATGACATCAAGGTTATGCTCAATCACTAAAACGGTATCACCGTTGTCAACCAGGCGCTGCAGCACCTCAAGCAGCCTTGCAATGTCATGGACATGGAGCCCGGTAGTCGGTTCATCCAGGATATAGAAGGAGCGTCCGGTCGAACGGCGATGCAATTCAGAAGCAAGCTTCACC
>NZ_PHNG01000126.1:0-983 GCF_002803435.1 Bacillus sp. mrc49
GCGAAGGTATGGATCTGTATTCAATAGGTTTAAGAACGCCATGGCCTTTTCTGGATTTTTTGAAGTTGCAGAGATAGCTTGAATGGCGCCTGTTACAGAGTTGTTAAATGTAATCGGATCATGCATCGGTTGAACGGCTACGTTATAACCTGCAGAACGGGACCATATCAATTCCGCATATGGCTGGTACATTTCTTTACGTACGAACCAGTTTTGTACCTCTAACGGCCATGGATCTGTACTTGTTGCTGCATCCGCTTTTATATAACCCGCTTTATAGAATTCGTGCATCGTTTTTAACGTTTCCATCATAATATCCGATTCGAAGATATTAACTACTTTTCCTTTATCTCCTTCTAGAGGAAACGCAAACGGCAATTCATCTTCCAATACATAATCAAATGGTAGATACGGTTTGAAAGTGGCAATCGGTGTAAAGTCTGGCTCATTTTCTTTAACGGTTTTCAATAAAGGCTTCAAGTCTTCCAACGAGTGAATCCTTGAAATATCCATATTGTATTTATCGACGATATCCTTGTTGAATACGTACACACTTTGCTGACCTACTTCTTTGTTTGAAGGAATGCCATAAAGCTTTCCATCAATTTTAGCTCCTTCTAAGTAAGCTGGATCAATCGTTGCTTTCAATTCTTTTCCATGTGTGTCAAGAAGTTCATTTAGGTCTTTAAATGCCCCTTTTTGTGCATTTAACACATAGTTTCCACCTGCAGTATAGGCAATATCAAATGATTCACCTGAAGCAATCATAACTTGCATTTTTTGATCATAATCGCCCCAGTCGATTTGTCTCATTTTAACGGTGGCGTTAATTTTTTCTTTCGTGTATTTACTTACTTCCTCCATGACTTTATCAGCATCTTTTTGAGGTGTCCCGATTGTGTACCACGTAATTTCATAAGGTTTTCCTTCACCCGCTTTACTTCCGCTCGTTTTTTCTGAATCCCCTCCACTACATGCAGCTA
>NZ_PHNG01000127.1:0-981 GCF_002803435.1 Bacillus sp. mrc49
GACGCAAATGAACAAAACACGCACATACGATGCGCCTTTCTTGATGGCGAAGTTCGTCCCGACCAATGCCCCGCATACCATGGCAAGCCCCATCGGAATCCCATAGGCGAAGTTGACGGTTCCCATTGATAAAAAAATGATAAGTGCTGCAATATTGCTGCCAAAGTTCAAGATTCTGGCATTCCCGGCAGCCTGGACAAAATCAAACCCTATGATCAAAAATGAAAATAATAAGAAGGAACCAGTCCCTGGTCCAAGAAACCCATCATAAAACCCAATGGCAAAAATTATGCCAATCAGCAAAAGCATTTTTTTCCTTTTCAGTCCTTTATACTTTGCCTCTTTCCCCCAATCCTTTTTTATCAACGTATAAACTGCGACGATGACCAAAAGGATCAAAATGAGCGGCTTTAGGATCTCTGCGGAAACGAAATGAACAATATAAGCACCCAATGCCGCTCCGATCAAGGTGATGGGAAACAGCTTGATGACGAATTTAAAGTCCACCTTCCCAGCCCTGATGAATGAAATCGTACTCGTCAACGATCCCATCGTCCCTGCAAGCTTATTCGTTGCTAATGCCGCTGAAGGTGAAATTCCCGTAAACAATAAGGCTGGAATCGAGATCAATCCCCCGCCGCCCACAACGGAATCGATGAATGCAGCAACAAAGCCGGCAAGTATTAAAAATAACAACGTATAGAGGTTGATATCCTCCATGTATTCCCCTCCCCCAAAAGCAAAAGCATTACACCTCATTTTTCTCCCAGATGATCGGATAACCACTCCTCTGACGTGACAATGAATCCATGCCGCCTAAGCAAAGCCGCGGTCACTCCATTCCCGGCCCTCTTCTCCCCCATGAATTCACCATTATAAATCGCCGCACTGCCACAGGATGGACTATTTTCTTTTAAAACGACCAGCGTCGCCCCAATCTCCTGGGCTTTCAATAAAGTAAGCTTCGCTCCTTCTATGTAC
>NZ_PHNG01000128.1:0-939 GCF_002803435.1 Bacillus sp. mrc49
AGTACTTAGGCGGCAAATACCTCGTTCTGTACTTAAGCCCAAGTCATTACCATAGGATTCATGCACCGATCAAGGGGGCCGTAATCAAACGTTGGATGCTTGGGAGGAAATCGTACCCCGTTAATAAGTGGGGGATGAAATATGGAAAAGAGCCTTTGTCAAAAAATTATCGTACAATAACTGAACTGCAAAATGAGGCGGGAAGTTTGGCGATGGTGAAGGTCGGTGCCATGTATATCAACTCAATCGTCATTACCGATCAATCGAAACAATTGGAGCAAGGCCAGGAGTTTTCTTATTTCAGCTTTGGTTCGACTGTGGTCCTTCTTTTTGAGAAGAACAAGTTCGAGCTGGAAGGAAGCTTGTCCATTCCCGCTAATGTCCGTGTCGGTGAAGCCATTGGATATATGAAGGCCGTTTAAAACTAAAATAAGAAGGCTGACATATGATGTCAGCCTATGTATGCCATATTAAATTAAGGCTCGGATTTTATGTGTCAAGGCTCTTCGATGAATCTCCGTTTCTATGAGGCGGATGAATTCGGTACTAAGCTTTAAATTCTGTGCTTTAAAATAGGATTCCAGCAACAGGTCATCAGATAGTTTTTGCATCAGGTCGCCATTTACGGCTGCTCACCTCCAGTAGGAATTGCGAGGAATATTTCTGTGTTTTCTTACATATATTGATAAGTCTTCCTTGCTGTACCCCTACTGTATCAGAAATAAACACGGAGAACAATCGTTCTGTTATCCACAGTTAAAAGTGGATAACCTGTGGTTAAGATGTTTACAAAGTGGCCGAAATGGTGCCACTCAGCATGGAAAATGTTAGTAAAGTTATCCACAGGCTGAGCGAATGAAATTTTTGTCGAAATCTTTTCGGAATAATTAGGTCTTTCGTTCGCCTAATTTCCTGTCTTTCTTAAAAATGCCTTCCCAT
>NZ_PHNG01000129.1:0-978 GCF_002803435.1 Bacillus sp. mrc49
AATGTTCTTTTGGCTGCAGCGATATTGTCCAGCCTTTATCCGTATTGGGTCATCATCAACCAATTCACGATACCTGCCGTCCTTGAAGAAGAGGCAGATATTTTGCCGCTCTTCATCGTCAGTACCATCCTGCTGAGGAAAATTTTCGTTAACGGCAAAACCACACAATATATCGAGAGTGCGATTGTCTTACTCTTATTTTTAGACTTGATTCTGGATGCGATGGCGAGCAACACCTTATATGATGCGCTCATTATCGGAACGGTATCATTGGCAGCGATGCTGATTGGCTTCATGATGAAATACAAATCGTATTTCATTGCCGGAACGGGCACCATTTTATTCAATATTTATAGCAATACTACTTCGATGTGGAGCGAGATGCCATGGTGGTTGTATTTGATCATTGGCGGTGTCCTCCTTATCGGAATAGCCTCCTTCTTCGAATGGAAAAAGCAAAAAGACAACCGGACATCGAAGGAAGTGCTTGAAAAAAATAAACAAAGAATCAAGAATTGGTTCAACCGCTGGAATTAATGAAGAAAAGTGGCAAAACAAAAAGGCTTTGGTATTCCAAGCCTTTTTGTTTTGGACAATATTTTGGATGTTTTGTACTTTGTCCGTTTCATAGCACTGCAGGTGCTCTCTTATCCAGAGGCGGTCCTTAAGCCTCCTCGGCTTTTACGCCTGCGGTGTCTCATGTGGACGCGCATTTCCCGCAGGAGTGTCGCGCCTTCCATTTCATTTCACTCTGCGTGAAATCGAAGATAGGTTCTCCATTGCCTGCAGTTCTGGTAGATTTGTACATAGCCGTTTCATAGCACTGCAGGTGTTCCCTTATCCAGAGGACGTCCGTGAGCCTTCTCGGCGTGTGCATTCGTGGGGTGTTTCCCTGGGTCTCTCATTCTAAGCAAGATGCCAAACGCGCTTCTCATCTTCTTCCGTTTTGTTCATCTTTTGCCAATCATAAATTTCCAC
>NZ_PHNG01000130.1:0-974 GCF_002803435.1 Bacillus sp. mrc49
GCTTTGATGATACCTTCACGGTGTTCACGACCCGTCCTGATACGTTATTCGGAGCAACTTATGCCGTATTGGCCCCGGAACATCACTTTGTCGATAAAATTACGACAGCTGAACAAAGAGATGCAGTTGAGGCTTATTTGGATGAAGTGAAGCATAAAAGCGATTTGGAAAGAACCGACTTGGCAAAAGATAAATCAGGCGTTTTCACGGGGGCTTATGCGATTAACCCGGTAAACGGCGAAAAAATGCCGATCTGGATTGCCGATTATGTGCTGATCAGTTACGGAACGGGTGCGATCATGGCCGTTCCTGCCCATGATGAACGTGATTATGAATTTGCTGTCAAGTTTGACTTGCCGATCAAGGAAGTCGTCGCTGGCGGGGATGTCACGAGTGAAGCGTATACAGGCGATGGCCTTCATGTGAATTCGGAATTCCTTGATGGGTTGAATAAAGAGGAAGGCATTTCAGCCATGATCAAATGGCTGGAAGAAAAAGAAATCGGTACGAAGAAAATTACCTACCGTCTTCGCGACTGGTTATTCAGCCGTCAGCGTTACTGGGGTGAACCGATCCCGATCATCCATTGGGAAGATGGGACGATGTCTGCACTGGAGGAAGAGGAACTTCCGTTGATTTTACCGAAAACGACTGACATCAAGCCTTCAGGGACAGGGGAATCTCCACTTGCGAACATTGCGGAATGGGTGAACGTAACCGATGAAAACGGACGGAAAGGGCGCCGCGAGACGAACACGATGCCGCAATGGGCAGGCAGCAGCTGGTACTTCCTTCGTTATATTGATCCGGACAATAAGGAAGCTTTGGCAGATCCTGAAAAATTGAAAGAGTGGATGCCGGTCGACATTTATATTGGCGGTGCCGAGCATGCGGTGCTTCACTTGCTGTACGCTCGTTTCTGGCATAAATTCTTGTATGATATCGGCGTCGTGCCAACGAAGGAGCCATTCCAA
>NZ_PHNG01000131.1:0-974 GCF_002803435.1 Bacillus sp. mrc49
AATTACTTTTATCACAGTGATCATATCGTATTGGCTTTTATTCTTTCCTTTTTATGGGGTTAGATATTCGGACTTCACGGGAGTGCTTCCTATATTCGATCATACCTTCCTGGACATTATGAAAGGAACCAGAAGTATCTCCTTAACGATGCTTGGTTTTGAAATGCTGCTGATGTATTATCCATTCATAAAAAAAGCAGAAACATCACAAAAGTTTGCCCATGGAGGAGCATTAACCACTACTTTGCTGGCTTTAACCGTCTATTTCGTTTCAATCGCCTTTTATCCACTCAAGCTGCTTACCCTTACCCTATGGCCAACCTTAACCTTGACCAGCATTATTGAATTGCCCTTCATTCAGCGGTTCGAGTACATAACCATTTCTTGGTGGGCCATCATTATCATCCCCAATATGGTCATTCCCTTGTGGGCTGCCAGCAGGGGGATCAAGCGCTTATTCAATGTCCAGCAAAAATACCCCTTATGGATCATGTCCATCATCATCATCCTGATCAATATCTTTTATTACGATATCGAATTATTGTATGTACTAAACAAAATAATCAATCCATACAGCGTCGGCTTCATTGTTTTATATATACCGCTCCTATTTGTTCTATTAAAAACAAAGAAATTATTGAAGCGCTCTTAAACGTAATGGAACAAATTCTTTTAGCTGCCTTGTTGGCAGCTTTTCTTTATGGCCGTTTTCGCATCCTTCTGCAGTGGAAGATCACTTATCTTACCAGGGAATGGTTGGTTCGGAAGATGAAGCCGAACGGTGGTTCAATAAGTGGGAAACAATGGGTAATATATGATGTCGTTTATTCATACCCTGTTTAAAATGCTTTTTTTATTAAGGAGGACGGATGAATAAATTCCAGCCATTGATGTGGATTGTGTTTACGACGATGATTGTCATATTAGTAGTGCCTTCCATTTTGGTAGTTTCCTTTTCAAATCATGCAAAAAAG
>NZ_PHNG01000132.1:0-972 GCF_002803435.1 Bacillus sp. mrc49
CCAGCTTGTTTGCAGCGTCATTGATCCGGCTTTGCGAATATTCACTGAATGGCACGTAAGTCACGAAGTTCTTGTTATCATCATAACCTTTGAGCTTACCAGTGATTTCAAAGACACTGCTTTCGGGCTGCATCGTAAGTGATGTAACGTCCCCACTCTCCAAATGCTTATAGAATTCATCTTGGGTCATTTTTACGTTTGGTTCATTGTTATTATTAAAGATGCTTACAATCCCAATGATGACCAAAAAGATCAGTAAATAAAATATCGTATTACGGAAGATCCGATTCATCCCTTACCTCCTCCCACGGGTAAACAAACTATAGTAAATACTATCATACAAAATTAAAGAATTACAATAATTTAACACCGCTGTTTTAATCTGGTCTTTTCTTTCAAACAGGTACGATCAATTCGAGTAAATTTCAGGCTTCAATATGCCAATATACGGGAGATTGCGATATTTTTCGGCAAAATCCAGACCGTATCCGACAACGAATGCATCAGGAACGATAAATCCGGCATAATCGGGAGTGATATCCGCTTTCCGGCCTGTCGGTTTATCCAATAAGGTGACGATTTTAATCGATTTTGCTTTTCTATAGCGGAACAGTTCCGCAAGATAGCTAAGTGTTAAACCACTGTCGATAATATCTTCGATGATTAAGATGTCACGGCCTTCCACTGATGTATCTAGATCCTTGATGATTTTCACTTCACCGGAAGATACAGTTGAGTTACCATAGCTTGAAACATCCATGAAGTCCATTTCAAGATGTGTATCAACACGCTTCAGCAAGTCAGACATAAATGGCATCGCGCCTTTCAACACCCCGATGGCCAACGGGAACTTGCCTTGGTAATCAGCTTCTAGCTGTGCACCCAGTTCCTTGATTTTCGTTTGAAGTTCTTCCTCTGTGATTAACACTTTTTCAATGTCGTTTTGCATGGTCATTGTAATTGATTGCCCCC
>NZ_PHNG01000133.1:0-965 GCF_002803435.1 Bacillus sp. mrc49
GATTATGAAGGTGCTGCCAAAACATATCGTGAAGGCTTCCAACATATGTTCGACATCAGTAAAGCGTTATCCACTTCCATTGTAGCGCAAATGCCGGATAAATTTGAAAATTCAAAAGCGGACACACCTGCCGCTGATTTACGTTCTACATTGAATAGTTTGGCAGCTGAACACTTTGCTTTAGCAACAATGGGCATGCAAAAAGGCTTCGAAGGTGCAAAGGACTATGACTATATTGGATGGTCTGAAAATGCCAATACAGCTGATTTCAAAGCAGCGATCGGTTCAGTATATGGTGATGAAGGTGCCGCCCAATTCGAAAAAATTTGGCAGGGAGATCACATCAATGCACAAGCTGAATTCGTAAGTGCACAAATAAAAGACGATAAAGCAGGCGAACAGGCTGCAAAAGATAAGCTCCATAAGTTTGCACAAGAGTTTGGTACATTCCTAGGTAGTGCAACAGGAGAGAATCTGCCAACGGAGGCAGCTCAAGAAGCGGTTAAAGCACATGAAGATACTGTCATCAAAACGTTTGAACAATACGTAGCGGGCGACTATGCTGGAAGCTATGACACATACCGTGAAGGGTACAAATTAATGTTTGGTGTCGGTCAAGCGCTTGGGGATGCGATTGTGAAGCAAAACCCAGACAAGTTTGCCGGAACGGCGATGCCATCCGATATGCCTAAAACGGGCATGGGCGGTGCTTCCGAACAAACAACGAACCCACTAACGGTCATTTGGACAGCGTTAGGGTCATTAGCAGCATTAATGGCAGTAGTGGTCGTACGTAAAAGAAAACTGTCTAAATAATAAATACCAAATTTTCCTTACCCTATATAATAATGAAAAAAAGAGAGTGTAATCTCTCTTTTTTTTTTCAAATTGAGTGATTGAAATGAGGTCATGATATGAATAAACTAATTCATTTCGCTTGTTTTATCTTAATAGCCATTATTCTA
>NZ_PHNG01000134.1:0-961 GCF_002803435.1 Bacillus sp. mrc49
GATTCAGCAGCCGTCAGGTTTTCAGAAGAAGTACCTAAGTTGTTGATCGTGTGCTCTAAACGGTTTTGGTTAGCACCTAATTTAGAACGCTCTGCTGAAACTGTATCAATTGCAGATTGGATTTTTGTGATAGCAGCTGATGCGTTTTTAGCATTAGAAACATCAAGACCAGATTCAACGCCTGTAGAATCAGTTCCGTTGCTTACATTTGATGTAGCAGTAAATCCAGCACCAGTTCCAGTCAATCCAAGAGCGCTTGCACGCATGTCACCAATTTCAAGTGTTAAGCTTTGGTTTTCGTTAGCACCGATTTGGAATTGAAGACCTGCGCCAGCTTCAACAGCTTCTTTAGCTGCTACGGCTTTAGAGCCAGCTACTGTTTCAGCAGCATCTACTGATAAACCAGCATTACCACCGATAGTTGCTGCAGTTGCTGATTCAGAACCAGTTTTTTGTACAAGTTTAAGTTGTCCACTATCATTAGATGCAGTGTACTTAGCGCTTAAATCAGCATCCGCTCCAATAGCAGCAACTAATCCATCAAGATCCGTGAATTCTCCAGCCGCTGCATCATCAGCTGCAGCAACCGTAAATGTTTTTCCATCTACTGTTACAGTATCACCATTAGTTGTACTCAAAGTTCCTGTTGATGTTACGCTACCTTGAACTGCAGCAGCAGCAGGTGTAGCAGCTTGAGCTACAGTTTTGCTATCTTTAGCACCGTTCAATAATTTTTGCGTATTGAACTCAGTCGTGTTACCGATACGGTTGATTTCAGAAGTTAGGGAATCCATTTCTTTTTGGATTTCGCCGCGGTCGTTTGTTGTATTAGTATCTGTTGATGCTTGAGTAGCAAGTTCACGCATGCGTTGAAGGATGTCAGTCGTTTCGTTTAATGCACCTTCAGCCGTTTGGATAAGAGAGATAGCATCTTGTGAGTTACGAGAAGCTTGATCCAATC
>NZ_PHNG01000135.1:0-961 GCF_002803435.1 Bacillus sp. mrc49
AAATAAAGATAAGATCAGAACTGTTACAAATAGAACTTTTAAATTTTTCAATACGTTTCCCCCTAGAATAAATAAACCAACAAACATCAAAGAATAGTTTACTAGAAACCCTTACCAATTTTAAAACAGTTTCTCAATTTTATCCAGATAAAAATGTATTTTAGAATAGTACCTATTGGTCAAGGAATAAGACAAAAAGAAATAACGCCTACACCCCTTGGCAACAAGTTATGAAAGTGGTTGGGGGGAGGCGTTATATGGAAGAGTAAGCTATCTATCCTTTAGGTAGTAAAGAACAGATTCCATTTTAATATCCAATCTGACTTAATCTAAATATCTTAAATGTGAAATCTAAATAATCCTGGAAATCTCTATTTTCCAGGTTGCAAGCTTCTTTATCAATTCCTATTAAGACAATTAATTTATGGATTAATCTATTGCTATTCTTATTACAGTTCTCCGCTGATAGCTTCAGTAGGTTGTTAGCACAAACACTACAAATCTAAGTTACACGCCTTGATTAACGTCGGATTGAACACGTTTTTGTTTGGACTTGATGACTAGGCTGTCAAACATGCCACTAAATAATGTTAAAATATACAAATGAACAGAAAAAGAAGGGGTTTTTAAAAATGCTACAAAATAAACGTTTTAAAGGCATTTCAATCGTTTTTGCAACTGCGCTATTTGTATCTTCCGTTCTGATTGTTTCTTCAAGTTATTTCAATAGCAAACAAATACAGTCGGAAACAAGTCAGTGCTATCAAAATAATGGGAACGTGATGTTAGAAATCCACAATCGTTTTACAAATGAGTTCTCTTTTGAGTGCCAATCCAAAAAGTAAGATGGGACACGATCTAATATGGAATTCTTCGATTTATCAATAGGCATGAATTAATAAATTGAGAATAAGAATTTCAGTTCCCATGAAATCTCCGCGCGGGGCATGGATAGTGTAAG
>NZ_PHNG01000136.1:0-960 GCF_002803435.1 Bacillus sp. mrc49
CCTGTTCTCGACATTCGTTTTTCGCAACCGGACGATTTCGGATAGCTCTTCGCGAATTTCCTTTTGCCATTTTATCCACAGCGGAAGGAAACCGGCATCTTTCGCCTTTGACAGGAAGTTGTCATACATATTTCCCGAAAGCGCCGACTCCGGAAGCGGCTTCCCAAAACCAGGGTTATTCTTCAGACCGTTGTCTTTTTCATAATCCCGAAAAATTTGATCCATCCAATTCACATGACCCTGCTCATCACCCATAAACGTTCCTCCAGTCATTTATACATCTTTTTACAATTATAGCATTTTTCTCTACGTTCACTCCATCCCGAACAAATCGGCAAATAACATTATAAAAAAGGATTCCCGTTTCACGGAATCCTTTTTTAGCCTCATTTAACTGTGATTTTCCTTTTTGTCACTGCCTTGTTCTGCGATTTATCCGTCACTGTATACGTCAAGGTATAGCTACCCTTTTTGTTCGTATTCACGGACCCCGTTATTTTGATCTTATTCGTCACGTTTCCATCCAAGTTATCTTTAGCCGATACGCCTGATTTAGAATTGAATGTGGACTTATAGGCAATCGTTTTATTGGCAGCTCCCGAGATGACAGGCTTCGTGCTATCTATCGTGATCTTTCTGGTGATCGTCGCCGTGTTTTTCGAAGAATCGGTGACCGTATACTTCAATGTATAGCTTCCCTTTTTCTTCGTGTTCACCGTACCGGTCACTTTTATTTTACTTGTCAAGCTGCCATCCGCATTATCCTTGGCACTCACGTTTGATTTCGGATCAAATGAAGCATTCAAACCGATCGTTTTACTTCCTGCACCTGAGATGACTGGCTTAACTTGATCATAAACGGTTATCTTCCTTATGACCTTGGCAACATTCCCCGCCTTGTCAGTAACCGTATAGGTCAAATTATAAGTACCCACCTTCTTTGTATCCACCTTGCCCTCA
>NZ_PHNG01000137.1:0-960 GCF_002803435.1 Bacillus sp. mrc49
CTTGGCTGGAAGGACTTTTTCTTTTTTGAAGGTTGCATACGCATAGTCCATCAGCTTGGTGCTGTCCGCAAAACGTTGATTCTTATTAGTGGACTTCATGACAACCGTGATATAGCGTTGACCATCCCGTATGACCGTACCTGTATGGCCATAGCCGGCATATTCAGTGGATCCCGTTTTCAGCCCGTCCACGCCTTTATATTCGAATATAAGGCCTGGCAGCATCCAGTTGAAGTTCGGATATTCCTTGCCATCTCGGAATTTCAATTTGGAGATGCTGGCGATTTTTAATACTTCAGGATAATCGTTGATAAGACGATAAGCAAGCAGAGCAGTATCCTTCGCTGTCATGACGTTTTCATCATCTGCTTTACCGGTAGGGTATTCCCCCAATAGATCGGAATTGTTCAAACCGCTGGCATTTACGAATCTATGATTTTTCAAGCCTAATTTACTTGCTCTTTCGTTCATTAATTTAACGAAATTCTTTTCACTTCCGGAAACTAGCTGAGCCAATGCCACTGTCGCTGCATTTCCTGAATAGATGGCCATGGCTTGATAAAGTTCCTTAACTGTATAGTCCTCACCTTCCGTCAAACCAACATTCGACAGATTCGGTGCTTTTGAAAGATCATGCACATACTTATTGATTTTTACTTTTTGATCCCAACTGATTTTCCCATTTTTAATGGACTCCATTATGATGTACTCAGTCATCATTTTTGACATGGAAGCGATGCCCAATACTTTATCGGCATTTTTTTCATACACGATTTGACCTGTTTTACCATCAATTATGATGGCTGCTTCTGCTTTTAAACCCAAATTATCAGATTCAGCAACAGCTTCCCCCGGTTGATAGGCAAATTGCGACATAACAAGAACAAAAACAAAAGTGAAAATGAGGGTTATCTTGCTGATTTTTTTCAATTTCCAATACCTCCAACTTTTAAGCTAATC
>NZ_PHNG01000138.1:0-958 GCF_002803435.1 Bacillus sp. mrc49
GAGGGAAAACGCTCTGTTAGAACCTAATCGATTCGTGGTATTCTTAAAAGGCGCGGTTGACTGCGCCTTTTAAGAGTATCATGATCAATTACAAGGGAGGCGGGCCGATGTTGAACAAAATGAAAACGGATTATATGGGTTGGATCTTCCTCATCGGAATCGTCTTGCTTTTTTTGGAGATTTCCTTCAAGGGTGGAGGCTTACTGTTTCCGCTTGCTTTTTCGGTTGTCTTAATCTATTTGGGCAGGAAATTCACTAAGCGGACAATCGGGAAGATTTTATTTTTTACAGGACTGATCTCACTGATCATCACAGTTTTGAATATGTTCGTTTTTAAGTTTTTCCTTTTCGCCATTCTCATTTATTTCTTACTTTTATATTATCAGTCGAAAAAGAATCCCGATTGGATCAACCCGATCATCACCAATGAAGGGATTGACGAAGAACAAGTCCATAAGGAGCCGTTATTGAAAAGTGGGCATCTCTTTCAAAATAAGTTGTTCGGCCATCAACAAACGGGTGAGCAGGTATACGAATGGAATTCCGTGAATGTTCAAAGCGGGGTCGGTGATACGGTCATTGATTTGAGCCGGACGATCCTGCCGAAAGGGGATGCCGTCATTTCCCTTAGGAATATCATTGGCAATATCACGGTCCTCATCCCGTATGGCATCGAAATAAGGGTCCATCATTCCGTCATGGCGGGGAGAGCACGGATTTTTGAAAATAAGCCTGAATCGAGGGTCTTTAATCAAATCCATTCTTTTCAAACAGCGGGCTTCGATGAAGCGGACCATAAAGTGCATATCATCACGTCCATCCTTGTTGGGGATTTAGAGGTGAAGCGGGTATGAGCATCGTGACACGCCAGATCTTGAGTGCCCTAGGTGTTTCCTTCGTTCTTTCGCTTCTTTTGCCGGCGGTGGTTTTCTTTATTTTCCCGCTGTCCGACTGGGGC
>NZ_PHNG01000139.1:0-957 GCF_002803435.1 Bacillus sp. mrc49
CTGTGGATAGTATTAAACATACATTCGAAAAGGCGATCATGGAGGTGAGCAAATAATGTTCGATTTAGTGCTGAAAATAGCCTTGCTCGGTGCATCCCTTTCCATGGCTGGGTTCCTCTACCGTTTAATCATAGGGCCATCCGTACCGGATCGGGTCATCGCACTCGATGCAATGGGAATCAATCTGATCGCAATCGTGGCGCTTGCCTCCATTGTCATGGACACTAGCGCCTATCTTGAAGCCATTCTGCTGCTCGGAGTCCTCTCCTTCATCGGAACGGTCGCTTTTGCCAAATTCCTCGAGAAAGGAGAGATCATTGAAGATGACCGCAATCGTTGAAATCCTATCCGGCCTATTCCTTTTAATGGGTGTCTTCCTCTTTCTAGTATCCGCTTTCGGCATCATCCGCTTGCCTGATGTCTATACAAGGAATCACGCTGCTTCAAAAAGCTCGACGCTTGGAATCATGTTCATCCTGATTGGCACGTTGTTATACTTTTATCATCAACATGGCCATGTCGATTTCCGGATCGTGCTCGCCATCATCTTTATCTTCATGACCAGTCCCGTCGCTGGACATTTGATCAACCGCTCCGCTTACCATACAGGGGTTAAAATGTGGGATCGAAGTGTCCAGGACGATTTGAAGAAGGGCCGGTGATTTCCTTTTCATGTTCAAAAAAGCTGCCCCTCGAACAGGAACAGCCCTCAGCAGCAGGCAAACTCGAAAACATCAGAGTTTGCCTGTTGCTCATTTGTCAGTTTTTTCAAGATCGGCGCTTAATCCACCATCAACCCTTTAGAAACACTTGATCGCCCAGCCTGATTTGACCTGTCCGCAAGACGGAAGCATAGACGCCAAAATGATTGTTCCTTTCCTTGACGACGGTTTTTAATAGGGAAGGATCTTTATGGGAATCTCCAGGGTCGACCGTTATGATCATGCAGCGTTCGCA
>NZ_PHNG01000140.1:0-957 GCF_002803435.1 Bacillus sp. mrc49
ATCAATGGTCTTACTCCGGCCCAGCTTGATTCGATATCATCCTCGGAAATCTTCACCTGCGGGAACATATAGTCAATCGCCTTCAATAAGTAAGTTCGATCTGCCGATGTAACCTTCGGAACGGCCGGATTGCCATCATAAAACGTATCCGTTGTGCCCACATAAGCCTTACCTGCTCTTGGGATGGCAAAGATCATCCGTCCATCGGGCGTATCAAAGTAAATCGCCTGCTTCAAGGGGAATTTCGCTTGGTCGATGACCACATGAACACCCTTTGAAAGCTTCAGCGTTTTTCCCTGCTTCGATTGGTCCTTTTCGCGGATTGAATCCACCCAAGGTCCTGCTGCATTGATGATTTTGTCTGCATGAATTTCATACGCGGCCCCAGATAGTAAATCGGCAACCTGGACCCCAGATACCTTTCCGTTTTCATATAACAACTTATCCACTCGCGTATAATTAATCGGTGTCGCCCCTTTATCGACGGCTGCCTTCATGACTTCGATCGTCAGCCGGGCATCATCTGTACGATATTCAACATAATAGCCTCCGCCCTTCAGTCCCTCTTTCTTCACAAGCGGCTCCCGGGCGAGCGTTTCATCTATTGAAAGCATCTTCCTGCGTTCGGCTTTTTTTACGCCTGCCAGGAAATCATAGACGCGCAGCCCAATGGAGGTACTGAACTTCCCAAAGGTGCCTCCTTTGTGCATCGGCAGCAGCATCCATTCCGGCGTGGTCACATGCGGCCCATTTTCATAAACGATCTCCCGCTCTTTCCCGACCTCAGCCACCATTTTTATTTCAAATTGCTTCAAATACCGCAGCCCCCCATGGACAAGCTTCGTCGAACGGCTAGAAGTACCTGCAGCAAAATCCTGCATCTCCACCAACGCCACCTTCATTCCACGAGTCGTCGCATCCAAGGCAATGCCTGCGCCGGTAATTCCCCCACCAATC
>NZ_PHNG01000141.1:0-956 GCF_002803435.1 Bacillus sp. mrc49
ATATATAACCCATGTCGCCCCCCTGATTGGCCGTGAATTCATCCAGGGATTTTTCCATCGCCAAAACCTCAAAGGAGACGCCTTTAGCCAATTCACGCCTGATTTTTTCCGCTTGCTTTTTCGTAGACGTGGTAATGTGGGATATATGATACGTGGTGGGAATCCGATAGATGTCCTTATTATCATCATAATACTTCTCCATGACGGCCCCGGAGACAGAGACGTCCTTGGTGAGCAGCTTTTCAAGCAGGAGGCTCGACTGAACTTCCTGCCTCAATTGATCGGTGCTTTTATTAAGAGTCTGACCTGCAGCTCCATACATCGTCTTCATCATTTTAAGTTCCCGGTCAACCTCTTTATTCGAAATTTTCACTTTGTATTTTTCTGCTGCCTGTTTCACGACCTCTTTATCCACCATTTCCTCAAGTACGTCTTCTCCATATCTCTTTTCGAGCTCATTAATCCATGCTTCCCGGGAAATATCCTTGGATCCAACCCTGGCGGCTGTCTCCTCTCCTATTACGGATTTAGAAGTGATTAATGGTTTTATGACAAAGATAATGATAGTCAAAAGGTTCAGCACAGCAAGGCCGGCAATGATCGCCCGAAGCTTTTGTTTAGGCAAGACCTTTTCCTCCGTCAATTATTTTTCTGTTTCTGCTTCCAGTTCTTCAAGATCTTCTTTCGAGAATTGGTAGGTTTCATTGCAAAAATGGCATTGCGCCTCCGCTTTTCCTTCTGTCTCGATAATATCCCGAATTTCATCTTTCCCAAGGCTGATCAATGCATTGGCAATTCTCTCCCTTGAGCATTGACAGGAGAATTCGACATCCATTTTTTCTAAAATGTTCACATTGCCTTCACCCAAAATTTCCGTTAGGATTTCTTCCGGCGTCAAGCCTCTTTGAATCATTTTCGAGACAGGCTCGATTGTGCTCAGGCGACTCTCGATTTTG
>NZ_PHNG01000142.1:0-952 GCF_002803435.1 Bacillus sp. mrc49
CTTCACCGTATCGAAGTTCCGCCATACGTAAATAATCCCCGCAGTCAAAGCCGCCAGGGCTACCACAATTAGGCCGATAGGGTTAGCCATAAGGACGCCATTAAAAAGAGCCGCAGCCGTTGTGGCCCCGACATTTGCGAGCTTATATGCGTTCATCATCGTCGTTACGGTGCTTATGACTGTCATTGCGGCAAAACCGGCTTTGAGCACGACAAGCGCCCCACCGACGGAAATAATCGTCTCCCTGATCGCCGGCCAATTGTTCGCAATTGTTGTGGCGAGATTTATCGCCCCTGATACCGCAGAGCTGAAAGCCCCTTCCGCCTTTACCTGGAAGTCCGCAAACTTTCCACTCTCCATGAAGGCAGTAAACTTATCGATAAAAGGGGCCACGGAGCTTAACGCAGATTCACCGAGCCCAACGAGGAATTGCTTCGTCGTGTCAACGAGTTTGCCCCACTTGGCGTAGGTAGTATCGTTTACCTTTCCGAGATATTTAGTATCAATCCCGATTTTTGATAGCACATCGTCGAGCGCCTTCAACTTCTCCGCCTGATTGGCCGCATCTTTAATCGGCTGCACTTGGGCTTTCGTTAAATTAAAACGGTCCTTCAACGATACCAGGTCGCCACCCAGCGCCTCCTTTATCGCGAATCCGGCCCCATCGAATCCTTGCATCGGATTAAGGTAACTCAGGCGTTCCGTGAGGTCGACCATCGTCTTAATCTCGTCAGTATTCTTTGTCAGTGTCGAAAAGGATTGCGTAGAGCTCAAGGCTTCCTGATAGGTCATGACGGAATTGACCGCCTTGTTTTGGATGAACTCGGACAGCTCCTTCGCTGCCTTCGCATCCCCGCGAAACATCGCTTCAAGACTGACCTTGTTATAGTCGAGCTTCATCGCCTCGCCAATTGTAGCGTTAAGCGCCTTCTGAGCACCAACAACTCCTATA
>NZ_PHNG01000143.1:0-952 GCF_002803435.1 Bacillus sp. mrc49
CTGGCAGCAAACGGCTTTGTTCAGCTTAGCCGAATCCCTTGAAATTCCAATCTTATTCATTTATAAACGGACGAAAAAAATGAGAGTTCCTCCTGAGTTACCAAAAAGGACCTTATACCTGACCATCCCCATCCCTGCTGACCCGGTGGAAGTCAACATCAAGTTAACCTCACTCCAAAACATCAGCATGCACCTGTTCTCATTTAAAATGAAGGGACAGGAACTTGAAAAGATAAATCAGAAGTCGACAAGGAGCATGCGCATCGCAAGGGGCTTTCAACATTTATGCTTACCGACACCAATCCAAAATAACCATATTGAGATCAAAGGAATCACCCAGCCTTCCACTGAATTATTAGGCGATTTATTTTTCTGGACCGAGGTAAGCGACGGAAAATACGCTTTCATCATGATCGATATGTGCGGAAAAGGCATTCATACAGCGCTTGTACACATGTCCATCCGAACCTTGATACCTGAGCTGATAAAACGGATACGGGACCCCATCATCATAACCAGGGAACTGAAAAAGCATATGAGGGGTTTATTCCAGGGAATTCATTTGGAAGATACAATCAATGCCTGTTTTTCAGCCTTCATTGCATACGTAAATACAAGGGAAAGATTCATTGAATATGTGAACTGTGGACACCCCCCAGCCATTTTGCATGCCCCAGACACCAATTACATTCTCAGATTGAGTAAAGGGGCTGGCCCTATAGGCTGCATTAAGGATGCTCCGATAAAAAAAGTAGTATTTCATTACCAACCAGGAAGCCGCTTCATCATTTATTCAGACGGCCTCTCTAAATCTCCTAGCCCTTCCGCCGCTGAACGGACTGAACGCATCGAGAAGGAATTCATTGAAAACGCCCTTCTTTCTATACACGACCTACTACAAGCGCTCTTGCTATCAAGAATGACGCATTCCGAAATTGATGATGATATCAGC
>NZ_PHNG01000144.1:0-952 GCF_002803435.1 Bacillus sp. mrc49
ATGATGGTGGTTAAAACTGATGTATGCATAGTGGGGTCTGGCCCTGGAGGAGCACTGTTAGCCTATCTTTTGGCCAAGCGGGGCATATCGGTCGTCCTGCTTGAAAGGCATTCTGACGTGTCAAGGGAGTTCAGGGGGGAGTTCCTGAATGAGGAAGGAGAGGACATCCTTAAAAAGCATGGTTTATTCGAGACTGTGGAAAGGCTCGGCTTGCTAAGGATGGACCGAATCGAATATTGGCAAGGTGGCCGCTTATTTAAACGGATTTTTCCTGAATGGCCGGTAGATCATGTTGGGATACATGTACCTCAAAATCATTTGCTTTCAGCGATATTGGATGAAGCGAAAAAGTTGGACACCTTTCGATTGATGCTCAATAGCCGGGTAACGGACTTGATTCAGAATGACCGGGGCCGGTTTACGGGTGTCAAGGTCCGGAAAGAGGGAAAGGACATGATTGTCGAAAGTCCATTGATCATCGGGGCCGACGGGAGGTTTTCCACGGTCCGGAAAAAAGCGGGGATTAAAGCCGTGATTAAAAATCATGGCTACGATCTGTTGTGGGCAAAAATCCCGGCTCCTAAGGGATGGCAGCCCTCAATCAAGATGGCACTGGTCAATGACTCCCAAGTCGCCCTCTTCACTCAAACGGGAGGGGCGATCCAAATTGGCTGGAATATAGAGCACGACTCTTTTCCCCAGTTGCGAAAACAGCCTTTTGAGCCTTTCATCGAAAAATTGCTGCTGGCCTTTCCTGAATTGATCGAAAGTGCGCGGGAAAATATCCGCTCCTGGCATGACTTCATATTATTGGACGTTCACAGCAGCTATTGCGAAACGTGGACGAAGGATGGAGTTGCTTTAATGGGCGACGCGGCCCATACGATGACGCCTACAGGCGCTTTCGGGCTGAATTGCGCCATGAAAGATGCCGATTTATTGGCCGATCTTA
>NZ_PHNG01000145.1:0-951 GCF_002803435.1 Bacillus sp. mrc49
CGGATATAGCAAAGGGCGCCATTTGAACTTAATTACTTGCACAGGCACCTTCGACCGATCAAAAGGCACGCATCAAGAACGATTGGTCGTATATGCAGAATTAAAGGAAGAACAAGCGATGCAGCTTGAAAATGAAGCGAAGCTGCCAGATGCGCCAACGAATGTAAAAATAAGCGGTGATTTGTTATCCTGGTATGCCGTACGAGAAGGAAATATTATTGGCTACCGGATATACAAAAAAGTGCCTGGAGGGACATTTACGCACATTGGAAGCATCTCAGAGTACGAACGTAAAAGTTATGTAGATAATAATGCCTCAAAAGCTCATTACTATGTCACAGCTGTTAATGAATATGGGCAGGAATCCGCTCCATCCAGCATTGCCGAATGATAATGGCCCACTGTTAAAAGTGAACTTTAGATACCACTTTCAAGGATCGTGTTCGGCATTGAACCGGACCGTTCCTTTTACTTTTGCCTTCCACCGCTGTAATCAGCTCCTGATCGTTACGGAAGGTGCGAAAATCCCGCTTAGCGATACGCTTCCTTTCGCACCCCCGAATTTCTTAGCCATCGGAAACGGGGAAAATGCTTATCCTCCAGCCCTTCCTATTCCTTTTTGAATAAAGTCATCGACGGTTTTGTTAAATAAATCGCTTTCTTCCAAAAAAGGACAATGGCAGCTATCTTCGAAGATTACGAGTTGGGAATCCGGGATATGTTCATGCAAATGCTCCCCTGCAGCAACAGGAATCACTTTTTCCTCCCTTCCAAAACAAAGAAGCGTGGGAACGGTAATTTGGGGCAGGAATTCACGATAATCAACGATTGATTGGTCGAATAGAATGCTGCTGGCAATAGATTCAGGCATTCTCGTTACTTCCCCGAGCATCCAATTTGCATCCTCCGCGGATAATTCGTTTTTAAACATGGAGGATAGGAAAGTTTGTA
>NZ_PHNG01000146.1:0-950 GCF_002803435.1 Bacillus sp. mrc49
AAAGTGCAAGCACTTAACCGAGGAGGAGCAAGCGGAATTAGTTGCTGAAGGAAGAAAGCCTAGCATCCGCTTTGCCGTTCCTGCAGGGGAAGTCCTTACTTTCAAGGATATGGTCAAGGATGACGTCTCGTTTGAAACGGATGGTTTTGGTGATTTTGTCATCGTCAAAAAGGATGGCGTTCCGACTTATAACTTTGCGGTAGCTGTCGATGATCACTTGATGAAGATATCCCATGTGCTTCGCGGGGACGATCATATTTCCAACACGCCGAAGCAAATGATGATCTATGAAGCATTCGGCTGGGAGCCACCGGTATTCGGTCATATGACACTGATCGTGAATGAAAGCAGGAAGAAACTAAGTAAACGGGATGAATCGATCATTCAATTCATTGAGCAATATGAAGAACTTGGATACCTGCCTGAGGCCTTATTCAATTTCATTACATTACTTGGCTGGTCTCCGGTCGGGGAGGAAGAAATCTTCACGAAGGAAGAATTCATTAATATTTTCGATGCAGATCGATTGTCCAAATCACCGGCACTTTTCGATAAGCAAAAGCTTACGTGGATGAATAATCAGTATGTGAAGCAACTGGATGCTGATTCGGCAGTGGAATTGTCATTGCCCCACTTGATTGAAGCCGGAAAGGTCTCCAAATCAATGACAGCAGATGAGAAAGAGTGGGTACATGGCCTTGTGTCCCTTTATCAAGAGCAGATGAGCTTCGGGGCGGAAATCGTTGAGCTATCCCAACTGTTTTTCAAGGATGAGGTCGAGTTCGAAGCGGAAGCGAAGGAAGTGCTGGCTGAGGAACAAGTACCGGAGGTCATGAAGGCTTTCCTTCAGGAAATCGAGGGTCTGGAAGAGTTTAGTGCCGATGAAATCAAGAAGTCGATTAAAGCGGTCCAAAAAAGCACCGGCCATAAAGGGAAAAAATTATTCATGC
>NZ_PHNG01000147.1:0-949 GCF_002803435.1 Bacillus sp. mrc49
AATCGCGAAGAAAAGTAAGCCGTACTCAGCCAGTATGCAAGTGCACCTCCGGCAATGGAAATGGCAACAGAGGCAGCAAGGGGCAGATTAAAGGCAAAATAGCTCACCAGCAAAACCGGCAAAATGACTGGAAATGCCATCAATATGGAAATAAAATCAGTAAGAAATCGATTCATGATCATTACACTCCTGACTTACACGCTTTTCTATATATACGGATTATCCTTTTGATAAGTTTCAATATGCGAAGATTTCTCTCTATCTTAAACGATATAGGAACAGATTGATTTCTGCAAATTTATTGAAATTTTTCTTTGAAAAACACACCCGCCCAACTGGCTTTTATAGGCTATCGCCTTGCCACTTCACCAGAACTTACATAAGTTATTACGTATCCATCCTGAATTTAAAAGGAGTGTTGACAATGAATACATCCGGATTTTATCCTTATCCGCAACAAAACGGAAATCAGCAGTACATTCAGCCGAGTTTCAACCCCTATTTTCAACAGACAGAACGATTTGATTCTGAGTATGTTCCTCAGCAGGAATGGAGCCTCCCACAGAATCAAGAAAACCCATTCAATCCTTCAACAGACCCATTCGACTCCGACAGGCAGCCGCCGCAATCTCAGCAACTCGAAAGAAGGGTACGGGAACTAGAGAGGCAAAATGAGCGACAAACGCGGGAACTCACTCGCCTCAATCAAGAAATCACCCGTGTAAACCGGGAAGTGAACCGTGTTAACCAAGAAATATCCAGGCTAAGTCAAACCGATCAGCGTCATACCAATAGACTGAACAGGCTTAATCAACGCCTGCGCGCCGTCGAAAGGAACCTCAACATCCCCTTCAATGCAACAGATGATGGCTTTTAAATCTAAAACCGGAGCTCTTCATGGGCTCCTTTTGTTTGACCTGTTATTTGCCAGTTATGCGGTTTACGCGTG
>NZ_PHNG01000148.1:0-948 GCF_002803435.1 Bacillus sp. mrc49
CGGTTTTCGAAAACGGTCTCCGTAATCATACTTGTTCCTTCGGCACGCAACAATAATGCCATCATTTGAGACTGCATATCAGTCGGGAAACCAGGATGCGGCATTGTTTTGATATCAATCGCCTTCAAGGTTTTTGGCCCGATGACGCGCAAGCCATCTTCTTCTTCAAGGATCTTGACTCCCATTTCCTCCATTTTGGCAATAAGGGAAGTAAGGTGTTCAGGTACAGCTCCTTGAACAAGAACGTTGCCGCCAGTAAGAGCTGCCGCTGTCATGAATGTACCAGCTTCGATACGGTCAGGTATAATATGATGTTCAACGCCATATAATTTATCGACGCCTTCGATTCTCATCGTACCCGTACCAGCACCTCTTACTTTGGCACCCATTTTATTAAGGAAGTTCGCAAGATCTACAATTTCAGGCTCTTTGGCCACATTTTCCAGAACAGTAATACCTTCGGCAAGTGTTGCTGCCATCATGATGTTTTCGGTGGCACCCACACTCGGGAAGTCTAGATACACACGTGCACCCTTAAGCCTTCCTTCGACCTCGGCATCAATGAAACCATTGCCGACCTTTACCTTTGCTCCCATCGCTTCAAAGCCCTTTAAATGCTGATCGATAGGACGTGAGCCGATGGCACAGCCGCCTGGAAGAGCCACGCGGGCCCGGCCATTCCTTGCTAATAAGGAGCCCATCACTAAAACGGAAGCTCTCATTTTACGCACATATTCAAATGGTGCTTCTTCTAATAACTCTCTTGATGCATCTACAGTTACTTGATTATCATGAAAGGCAACATCTGCATTTAAGTTGCGCAATACTTCATTGATTGTATATACATCGGAGAGCGTAGGAACATCTTTAATGATACTTTTCCCATCACTTGCTAATAATGTTGCAGCGATAACTGGCAAAACGGCGTTTTTAGCACCTTCTACTTTA
>NZ_PHNG01000149.1:0-947 GCF_002803435.1 Bacillus sp. mrc49
CCGAAACGTCGGTGGATGGCTCAGACGAATTTTCTTTCGTGTACGTCGATTCACTCACATCCTGCTTTGTTGACGCATCCAGGTTCTTTTTTGCATGATTTGAAAAGGAAACTACCAAAATGGAAGGCACTACTAATATGACAATCATCGTCGTAAACACAATCCACATCAATGGCTGGAATTTATTCATCCGTCCTCCTTAATAAAAAAAGCATTTTAAACAGGGTATGAATAAACGACATCATATATTACCCATTGTTTCCCACTTATTGAACCACCGTTCGGCTTCATCTTCCGAACCAACCATTCCCTGGTAAGATAAGTGATCTTCCACTGCAGAAGGATGCGAAAACGGCCATAAAGAAAAGCTGCCAACAAGGCAGCTAAAAGAATTTGTTCCATTACGTTTAAGAGCGCTTCAATAATTTCTTTGTTTTTAATAGAACAAATAGGAGCGGTATATATAAAACAATGAAGCCGACGCTGTATGGATTGATTATTTTGTTTAGTACATACAATAATTCGATATCGTAATAAAAGATATTGATCAGGATGATGATGATGGACATGATCCATAAGGGGTATTTTTGCTGGACATTGAATAAGCGCTTGATCCCCCTGCTGGCAGCCCACAAGGGAATGACCATATTGGGGATGATAATGATGGCCCACCAAGAAATGGTTATGTACTCGAACCGCTGAATGAAGGGCAATTCAATAATGCTGGTCAAGGTTAAGGTTGGCCATAGGGTAAGGGTAAGCAGCTTGAGTGGATAAAAGGCGATTGAAACGAAATAGACGGTTAAAGCCAGCAAAGTAGTGGTTAATGCTCCTCCATGGGCAAACTTTTGTGATGTTTCTGCTTTTTTTATGAATGGATAATACATCAGCAGCATTTCAAAACCAAGCATCGTTAAGGAGATACTTCTGGTTCCTTTCATAATGTC
>NZ_PHNG01000150.1:0-946 GCF_002803435.1 Bacillus sp. mrc49
ACAGGTAAACTGGAACTTGCACCAATACACCGCCAAATTAGCGGTCAAAAGCCAAAAGACGTAAAGCGGTATGCCATTAATCACTTAAAGGTCTTTAGTGAGAGTCATGCACGATGCATGAACAAGGTTAAACTTCCGCAAATGACAGTAAAACATAAATATGTTCTCCATAGTTTTTACAATTCTACGAGAAATCATTTTTAAAAATAAAAAAATGATGTCATTTATCCATTCCATCATTAAAAACAAAAACGCTCCGCTTACAAAAAAAGTAAGGGAGCGATATAATTTAATCATTGTGTCCTTTTTAAAGGAGCCCAAAAATGATTCTACAAATTTCGCCTCAAAAAGTCAAGGGCGATTATTTATTTTCGTTCTCTTCATCTAGCTCTTCTTCCTCTTCATCTTCGTCCTCATCGTCTTCCAGGACAAATGCATCGTCTTCAATTATTTCTTCTTCCAAATCGTCATCATCTTCCACGTCATCATCCAAAAGGACTTCATCGATAACTGGAGAACCTAGGATATCATCATCATCGTCGTCATCCTCATCCTCGTCCAGATCATCGACATCTTCATCGAAATCAAGATCTTCATCATCAAGCTCATCGAAATCATCGATAACGACAGCAGCCTTTTTCGCTTTCTTTTTCTTTTTCGGTTTAACGACATGGACGACTTCTTCTTCGATTTGATCAACCGGGTACCATGTTTTCAATCCCCAACGGTTGTCACCAAGTGAAGTGAAACGGCCATCCACATTTAAATCCGTGTAGAATTGGGCAATTTTTTTTGCCACTTCAGCTTTGGATAAATGATGCAGCGAAGCTAACTCACTGACTAGGTCTTTGAATGGAATCGGTTCATTTCTTTCCACTAACAAATCATATGCCATCTCTATTAAGGACATTTCCAATAATTGCTCTTTTGAGTATTGTTTTAAACT
>NZ_PHNG01000151.1:0-944 GCF_002803435.1 Bacillus sp. mrc49
AGGATTGGGGTTCGATGCTGCTGCGCATGTATACAAGATGGGGTGAAAAAAGAGGCTTTAAAGTTGAAACCCTTGATTACCTTCCAGGTGATGAAGCGGGTATCAAAAGTGTCACACTGCTTTTCAAAGGCCATAACGCCTACGGATATTTGAAAGCGGAAAAAGGCGTTCACCGTCTTGTCCGTATTTCTCCTTTTGATTCATCGGGGCGACGCCATACTTCATTCGTTTCTTGTGAAGTCATGCCGGAATTCGATGAGACAATCAATATCGAGATACGTACGGAAGATTTGAAGGTCGATACGTATAGGGCAAGCGGTGCCGGCGGTCAGCATATCAATACGACTGACTCGGCTGTCCGTATTACCCACTTACCTACCAATACGGTAGTGACGTGCCAAAACGAGAGATCGCAAATCAAAAACAAGGCTCAAGCGATGAATATGCTGAAAGCCAAACTTTATCAACGTGAAATTGAACAGCAACAAGCCGACTTGGATGAAATTCGCGGTGAACAAAAGGAAATTGGCTGGGGAAGCCAAATTCGTTCTTATGTTTTCCATCCGTATTCCATGGTCAAGGATCACCGTACGAGTGCGGAAACCGGGAACTTGGGTGCGGTCATGGATGGGGATATTGATATGTTCATCGATGCGTACTTGCGTTCAAAACTATAAGATATAATGGCCGGACCGTTCTATGGTCCGGCTTTTTGTATGAAAATCATGCTTGCCTTACACGTTCTGCCAAAATAAGCCGTCTGGATTATTTTTACAGGGTATGAAAAGGGATGCCATGCTATGATCCGCCAATACTACATAATGATGAATGATGGTTTGAGGAGATAATAAAGAATGAGAAAAAGATACAGGGAGCCGAAGCCCCCTTTGATGCAAAAGTTAATCGAATATGGATTGGTAATCGTGGGGTCAGCCATAATTGCC
>NZ_PHNG01000152.1:0-941 GCF_002803435.1 Bacillus sp. mrc49
ATAAAATGATCTGTTCCCTAATGTGCGTTCACCTGATTTAAAGCACCAATTGTCATAAACGTTGTATAATTCTTTCGCTTCGATTTTGATTGCTTCATTTTTGGGCTCATCAATGTAACAAATTTCACCCAAGAACGGCGCTAATATATCCATTTCTTCTTTGTAATTACCGGTTGCATCCGTTACAACTTTCGGGTCTTGCAGCCCTAACCTCTGCCACTTCAAGCAACCCTCAATGGCCCAATTTAAAATCCCTGGCATTTCAAATGACAATTTTTCCTCCAACTTTTTATCACGCTCATGCGGCTTTAGATTTAAAGTAAATGGGATAATTTTTACACGTCTCCAAATACCATCGTCTACACCGCCGATAATTGGCTTATGATTTGTAGTGAAGAACACCTTGAATTCTGGGAGAAATTCAAAATATTCTTGTCTTAAAAACCGAGCTAAAATTGGTTCCCCGCCTGTAATAGTCTTTACAAGTGATTCCTGCAATTTTTCGCCTTCCTCTGACTCTACGGCCGAAACAAATCTTGAATTTACTAACCTGGCAATATCATTATTTGCACCTGTATCTTTTTTCTTAATGAACGTATCTGACTTTGTTTGAGATCCGTAATCGCCCATTAACTTTTTGATTGTATTTACAAATGTCGATTTACCGTTTGAACCACCGCCAACTAAGAAATACATGGATTGTTCTGATATATCCCCAGTTAGCGAGTATCCAACAAGTCGTTGCATATATTCAATTAAGTCTTTGTCACCTTTAAATATTTGATTCAGGAAATTTGACCAAGTTGGATATTTTGCATTTTCGTCAAATTCAACATTTGTGATTTTTGAAATTCCAAGCTCACGATCGTGCTGCTGAAGATTTCCAGATTTCAAATTGATAATTCCATTTTCAACATTCAATAAAAATTTATGTTGATCAA
>NZ_PHNG01000153.1:0-941 GCF_002803435.1 Bacillus sp. mrc49
CAAATGCCTTTATCGAAAACTTTGGAAGATTTCGTTATAATGAAGGTAATCGAATGGAGGAGATAGCATATGTTCACAGTTAAAGATTCCTTGAATATAGATTTGATCGACGAATGCTTGGTCCTGGGTGTGTTTGACAGACCGATCAAGTTCACTGGCATAGGGAAGGAAGCCGATGAGCAATTGGGCGGGCAGCTAACAGAGTTAGTGAAAGCTGGAGAAATCTCTTCCAAGAAAAAATCAGTGGTTAAAATACATACATTAGGCAAGTTAGGCGTGAAGCGGTTGGTGTTTGTGGGCCTGGGCAAGGAAAAAGAGCTTACTTTCGAAACGCTCCGCGAAGCGCTCGGTAAAGCGCGTAAAACGATTGCGGAATCCAAGCTGACGACTCTGTCGATCGCCTTGGATACATTCACGACTGAAAACCTGGATGCCCTGGACGCTGCGCATGCGTGCTCGGAGGCGTTCGAACTTGCTTCCTATAAGTTTGAAGGCTACAAGCAAAAATCGAACCAGGTCGAAAAAAGCATCGAAAGAATTACGGTTTATAGTGATGCCGATAGTGGCGAGGTAGGGGCGGCGCTTCATGTAGGCAGAATTTTCGGCAGGGCCACCAACTCGGCGAGGACATTGGTCAATACACCTGGGAATTTGCTGACTTCCACGGATTTGGCTGACTATTCAGCCGCTTTGGGTGAACGTTATGGTTTTGAAGTGGAGATACTTGAGAAGGAAGATATGCTCAAGTTGGGAATGGGAGCCCTCCTTGCCGTCAATCAGGGCTCGGTCGAACCACCGAAAATGATCGTGTTGAAGTATCAAGGAAAAGAGGAATGGAGGGATGTTATCGGTTTGGTAGGCAAAGGCATCACGTTCGATACTGGGGGATATTCCTTGAAAACGAAGGCCGGCATCGTCGGAATGAAAACGGATATGGGGGG
>NZ_PHNG01000154.1:0-935 GCF_002803435.1 Bacillus sp. mrc49
GTAAGGAAAGAATTAACATGGCAGAGGTGATTCAATCCCAATTAAAAGGAATTGGAATCAAGGTGAAAATCCAAGTTCTTGAGTATGGAGCTTATATTGATGCGACGGCCAAGGGTGAGCATCAGGTTTCCATAGGCGGCTGGGGCAATGCGACGGGCGACGGGGATTATAATCAATTCAATCTTTTTGATAGCAAATCCCAAGGTGCAGCAGGGAATAGCTCATTTTACGGCAATCCTGAGGTGGATAAATTGATTGAAGCGGCACGACAGGAATCAGATGGCGACAAACGTAAGGAACTTTATTCGAAGGCACAGGAGATCGAAAGGGAAGAGGTGCCGTATGTTCCGATCCGTAACTATGAGCATCTGGCTGTTTATGGCGAAACGGTTAAAGGGCTTTGGCTGAACCCGGCAAATTATTTAATGCTCGACGACATAACCGTTCAATAAGGAATGGATCAAAAGAGAAGACAGCATACGGCGGTTATGCTGTCTTCTCGATTAGGAGGGGAAATATGATCGATTTGCTGCTCATTCACGGGACTGTAATTACGATGGATCCAAACAGGCGAATCCTTTCGGATGGGGCCATCGCCATAAATGAAGGAAGGATTTTAGACGTTGGGATAACCGGAAAACTGACATCGAAGTATGAGGCGAAAAAAGTGATCGATTGCAGCCATCAATGCATATTGCCAGGATTGATAGATGTTCATGGCCATGGGGGGCACTCGATGTTCAAGACCATCGCGATGGAGAATATCGATTTTTGGATGCCGATCATGACGAATACGTACAAACATTTTGTAACCGATGATTTTTGGTACTACGAAGGAAAGCTCTCCGCCCTTGAGAGATTGAAGGCGGGTGTGACAACAGGTGTAAGTGTGTTAGGCTCGATGCCGCGATCCGATGACCCGATTTTCGCCATCA
>NZ_PHNG01000155.1:0-934 GCF_002803435.1 Bacillus sp. mrc49
GATGTCGGCGGCGAATATGGTCCGTATCGTCAGTCTGAAAGGAATGACCTTTATCAGGAGTTGTATCAGGAGCTTTTGGATAAGGGCTTGGCTTATAAATGCTATTGCACGGAAGAGGAGCTTGAAGCTGAACGCGAAGGTCAGGTCGAGCGGAATGAAACACCGAAGTATTCAGGAAAGTGCAAGCACTTAACCGAGGAGGAGCAAGCGGAATTAGTTGCTGAAGGAAGAAAGCCTAGCATCCGCTTTGCCGTTCCTGCAGGGGAAGTCCTTACTTTCAAGGATATGGTCAAGGATGACGTCTCGTTTGAAACGGATGGTTTTGGTGATTTTGTCATCGTCAAAAAGGATGGCGTTCCGACTTATAACTTTGCGGTAGCTGTCGATGATCACTTGATGAAGATATCCCATGTGCTTCGCGGGGACGATCATATTTCCAACACGCCGAAGCAAATGATGATCTATGAAGCATTCGGCTGGGAGCCACCGGTATTCGGTCATATGACACTGATCGTGAATGAAAGCAGGAAGAAACTAAGTAAACGGGATGAATCGATCATTCAATTCATTGAGCAATATGAAGAACTTGGATACCTGCCTGAGGCCTTATTCAATTTCATTACATTACTTGGCTGGTCTCCGGTCGGGGAGGAAGAAATCTTCACGAAGGAAGAATTCATTAATATTTTCGATGCAGATCGATTGTCCAAATCACCGGCACTTTTCGATAAGCAAAAGCTTACGTGGATGAATAATCAGTATGTGAAGCAACTGGATGCTGATTCGGCAGTGGAATTGTCATTGCCCCACTTGATTGAAGCCGGAAAGGTCTCCAAATCAATGACAGCAGATGAGAAAGAGTGGGTACATGGCCTTGTGTCCCTTTATCAAGAGCAGATGAGCTTCGGGGCGGAAATCGTTGAGCTATCCCAAC
>NZ_PHNG01000156.1:0-933 GCF_002803435.1 Bacillus sp. mrc49
AAATGAGGTCATGATATGAATAAACTAATTCATTTCGCTTGTTTTATCTTAATAGCCATTATTCTAGTAAGTGGAACGATTTATGTGAAACAATTAATGGTTCAAGCATCAGAAACGCAAGAGCAGGATATGAAACAAGTTAAAGAAATACAAAAGGAAAATTTAAAAAACCGCATCACACTTGCAGAAGAATTCACGGTATTAAAGGAGCATAAGACAGAAAAGAAACCGCTCAATAAAAAATTCACTGGCATTACCCCAACAGATATAGCCATTCCTTCCATTGATGTGAATGCTTCAATCGAGCAAGTCGGTTTATTGGAAACAGGACAAATGGATGCCCCTTCCACTGAAGACGGTGTCGCTTGGTTTGAACCTGGTTCAAAACCAGGGGTGAAAGGGAATGCAGTATTGGCAGGGCATGTAGACAGCAAGACAGGACCCGCCATTTTTTATCATTTGAAAGACCTCGATAGAGGGGATGAAATTACGGTTAAGGACAAACAAGGAACAAAACTCACATTTGTGGTGAAAAAGAAACAAAGCTACCCACGAGACAAAGCCCCTCTTAACGAAATCTTCGGATATAGCAAAGGGCGCCATTTGAACTTAATTACTTGCACAGGCACCTTCGACCGATCAAAAGGCACGCATCAAGAACGATTGGTCGTATATGCAGAATTAAAGGAAGAACAAGCGATGCAGCTTGAAAATGAAGCGAAGCTGCCAGATGCGCCAACGAATGTAAAAATAAGCGGTGATTTGTTATCCTGGTATGCCGTACGAGAAGGAAATATTATTGGCTACCGGATATACAAAAAAGTGCCTGGAGGGACATTTACGCACATTGGAAGCATCTCAGAGTACGAACGTAAAAGTTATGTAGATAATAATGCCTCAAAAGCTCATTACTATGTCACAGCTGTTAATGAA
>NZ_PHNG01000157.1:0-933 GCF_002803435.1 Bacillus sp. mrc49
AAGAAGCGACTGCTCATCCATACTCCATGGATAAAAATGATTGGCCTGCCCTGCCCCTTTTCTTCATAAAATAGCCGGACACCCTCTTCCACATTAAAAAATGTCATATTACTCCTCCTTACCCACGCTTTTCATTCATTCTTCTTATTATGTATTGCGTTTCGGCTTTTAACATTCCTTCCTTTAAAAATATATTGTCAAACCTTCATCTAAAGTTGATAATGAAGTATATTTTTATTGATTATCTTCATCCTGAAAGGACGGATTTTTTCATGAAGAGCTTTTTTAAAAACTATCGATCCTCATTGATCCTACTCACTGCCATTATTATCGGTGGGATAGCAGGCGTCGTTTTCGGTGAGAAAACCTCGGTCATACAACCGCTGGGAGACTTATTCCTAAATCTGATGTTCACGATCATCGTTCCCTTGGTATTTTTCAGCATCGCTTCGGCCATTGCCAATATGAGTGGAATGAACCGCCTCGGAAAAATCATGGGCAGCATCGTGATCGTTTTCCTGACGACAGCCGCATTGGCTGCCGTGATTGGATTCATTGGGACAACCATCATCAACCCTTTGGAGGGCACAGATACGACAGCCATCAAAGAATTGATGGAAAACAGTTCCCCTGAGGAAAAGGTTGAAGATGTATCTTTCTTCAGTCAACTGGTCAACACTGTAACCGTATCCGATTTTCCCGAACTGTTCTCCAGGAGCAATATGCTCCAGCTTATCGTTTTCTCGGTATTAATTGGACTTTCGACTGCACTTGTCGGCGAGAAGGCTAGACCGATCACCGAATTTTTAACAGCTGGAACGGCTGTCATGATGAAGGTCGTGAAGATCGTCATGTACTATGCACCCATTGGACTTGGCGCTTATTTTGCGACGATCATCGGACAGCTTGGGCCGCAGATTTTGGAGGGCTATG
>NZ_PHNG01000158.1:0-933 GCF_002803435.1 Bacillus sp. mrc49
CTTCCTCCTTCGCTTGCTTTCGTGCGAGTGCCGCCGCCTTCGCCTTCGCCGCTGCGGCTGCCTTTTGCTTCGCTAGGTCTTCTTCTCCTGGCGGACTCTCCGTCCCTTCCTCCTTCGCTTGCTTTCGTGCGAGTGCCGCCGCCTTCACCTTCGCCGCTGCGGCTGCCTTTTGCTTCGCTAGGTCTTCTTCTCCTGACCCTTTCTCCGTCCCTTCCTCCTTCGCTTGCTTTCGTGCGAGTGCTGCCGCCTTTGCCTTCGCCGCTGCGGCCGCCTTTTGCTTCGCTAGGTCTAGATCCTCATTCATCTATATCACCCGCTTTCCGGTTTTCGCCTCGTAACGGATCTTTTCTTTTAATTTATTGATTCCATAAATAAGAGCTGCCGGATTGGGGGGACAACCGGGGATATATACATCGACTGGCACGATTTGATCAACCCCTTTGACCACCGAGTAGGAATTCACATACGGACCCCCTGCCGTTGCGCAGGAGCCCATGGCAATGACCCATTTAGGTTCTGGCATTTGGTCATATAATCTACTTATGATTGGTGCCATTTTTTTCGTTACCGTACCTGATACGATCATGACATCAGATTGCCGGGGCGACGTCCTGAAAAAAGAACCGAAACGATCCAAATCGTAATGTGAGGAGCCTACACCCATCATTTCGATTGCACAGCATGCTAAACCGAATGTCATTGGCCAGAGGGAGTTGCTTCTAGCCCAGCCTTTAATTTGTTCAAGCGTTGATAAGAAAATGCTTTGGCGCATCTCTTCCATTTCGGCAGGGGTGAGGTCGTCTAATTTCAATTCCATTTCAACACCTTCTTTTTCCAAGCGTAGATTAGTCCTAGCATCAGTATGATGACGAAAAATAGCATTTCAATAAGCGCAAACAATCCTAGCTCATCATAGGCCACTGCCCACGGGTA
>NZ_PHNG01000159.1:0-933 GCF_002803435.1 Bacillus sp. mrc49
AGATCCAAGCCCTCGACACTCTCTCCATTCACCTTAAGGATTTGGTCTTTTGGCTTCAAGCCCGCCTTTTCGGCTGGCGAATCCTTGTAAGGAGAAACGATTATGACCTTGCCATCTTCCATGCCGATTTCAGTCCCTATCCCTTCGAAAGAGGAATCCAAGGTTTCATTGAATTGCTTGGCGGTCTCCTTGTCCATATAAACGGAATAAGGGTCTTTCAAAGATGATAACATGCCTTGGATCGCCCCTTCCACCAAACGGGAGCCATCCACCTGCTCGACATACTCACTGACGATCAAGCCATAAGCTTGCTCCACTTTTGCCCATTCCTTATCCTTGGATACGGCTGGGCTTTCAGGGTTTGTTTCCTGTTTATCCGGGAGGCTTGTCCAATATATGCCCCCCACTGCTCCAATGGCTAGTGATATGATGATTGCTAGCGGAAGTACCCATTTTTTGACCATATTTATCCCCATTTCTGACCTGATATGTATTCCACTATATGTGGCGCCGGGCAAGAATATTCCCTGAGTATAATGGTGAATGAACATAAAAAAACAGACCAAGGATTTATCCTGGTCTGTTTTATTGCAATAATATGGGGTATTAATTAGGTATATAGTTTAATGGATTGACAGCATTCGATTTGCTATAATTCCATGCGCCTTTATGCAGCTCGAAGTGCAAATGCTGTCCAAATGAATGGCCTGTGTTACCCATGATGCCCACTTGTTGGCCTTTGGCAACCACAGCACCCTCACTTACTTGTCTAGAGCGTAAATGTGCATAAACCGTAGTCCATTGCTGCCCGCCGATTGAATGGGTAACGAAGACGACGTTTCCGTATGTACTGGAGTGGTAAGAACGGCTTACGACCCCGTCGGCTGCCGCTACAACCGGAACCGTTCCACTAGCAGCAATATCAATGCCGGC
>NZ_PHNG01000160.1:0-933 GCF_002803435.1 Bacillus sp. mrc49
TAGCCAGATTTGTGAAACGGTAAATAATGCAGTCGATGTAAAGCCGATAATGATCAAGGCCAAGCCCTCCCTCCAGAATTCAGGCTCGGTTATAAATCGGCTCCTTTCAAAATCATCTTCATCACTGGCAGCATCCGATTTACTTTTCGTAAATGAAGCTGAAAGTATAAGAAGCAAGTTAATGAAATAGATCGCAGCAGGAATTAAAAAGGCAAAGCCATAAAATAAATGATTGTTGGATAGAAACAAGATGATGAATGGCAATATCGTGGCACCAAGTGAGCCAAAAGCCTTTACCATGACACTCGCTGACCCAGCCGATTCAGGAAACATTTCCGTTAACGCCGGATATGTACCAGCATCCATGGCTGAGTTGGAAACTCCTGCCAGCAACGCAAACACGAACGCGATTTCGTATGTGGGGGAAAACGGAATCCCAAGCAAAAAAACTCCCATCAGGAACGAAGAGGTTATGATTAATGGCTTCCTGCCGAATTTATCTGACAGCACTCCCGAGAGCCCATAAGTAAGTAATCTCCCAACCCCTATCGCGGCAATGAGATAACTGATGCCTGTGGAATCCGTATTCCATTGCTCGGTTAACGAAGACATGTTTGAGGCAAGGATTATATTTACCATCCCTAGTAGAAAATAGTTGATGTACATGCCAGATGCGGCTTTATACTTTTTCATTATTACACCCCTATAATAAATCACAATGATCTTACTCCCCTAAAATTCTAAAAAACTGAATGTATTTAAGTCTCCCCTATATGATATCCATTTAACTGAAAAACCACTTTCAAAAAAAAATGCTAAGAAATACAAGGAATCACTCCCTGTATTTCTTAGCTCCGAGGTTTACCTCAAGTATCAAACCTTATTATGATAAATGGAGGTCAATCCCAAAGTGAAAGCTCCTTATTCTGCAAA
>NZ_PHNG01000161.1:0-931 GCF_002803435.1 Bacillus sp. mrc49
CATTATTCGACAAATTTTTTTATAAACTTATAATACCAGCCATTCCCATATTCGTCAATGATTTATTTTCATTTTTTTGTAAGAAAAGAGCATGACTGCATTTCCATGGTTCAAAAATGGTTTTAATGAGCAAAAACTGGATATGTCCTCATCATTTAGTAGTTCATCAGCTACAAAAAACTACGCATGTCACCACAATTCGACAAAAGACTTCTTTATTATATGATTAAATGCATTTTAGTTTCAAAGCATAAGTTCTCAGTTAAGGATAATTTCCAGAGAAAGCTTTCAAATATGTGATATGTTGCACAAAAAAAGATTTTTAGGTATATTTTGTGGAGGTAAGAGGTAATGCTGACAAAAAGGAAGTTACCCCCCTTAACATTATTTTTAAAGACATCGATTCTAACGATTATAATTCCACCATCATGAGGATTTGATTTGTGATTATTGTCGCGCAGAATCGCATATAGCGTTAAAATAGAGATAATTACTTTTAATATAGTCTGATGGCTTTGGCAAGTCGCATAGCCAGTTTTCCAAAAGATGAGGAGGGAACCAAGTGAAAGATAAACTAAAAACATTTTATATCACGACACCCATATATTACCCGAGCGGTAATTTACATATAGGGCACGCGTACACGACAGTGGCAGGTGATGCCATGGCCCGCTATAAAAGGATGCGGGGCTTTGATGTGATGTATCTGACAGGGACTGATGAACACGGCCAAAAAATCCAGCGTAAAGCAGCTGAAGAAGGAATCACCCCACAGCAATACGTGGATAACATCGTAACGGGGATTAAAGAGCTATGGGAAAAGCTTGATATTTCATATGATGATTTCATTCGGACGACGGAGGATCGCCATAAAGAGGTAGTAGCCAAAATCTTCAAAAGGCTGCTTGACCAGGGCGATATCTACTTGGAC
>NZ_PHNG01000162.1:0-931 GCF_002803435.1 Bacillus sp. mrc49
GAGACTCCTGCGGGAAATGCGGTCAAGGTGAGACCCGCAGGCGCATGCGCCGAGGAGGCTCGCCGACCGCCCGCGGAAAGCGAGCACCTGCAGTGCAATGAAACGGTCTTAGGTATAAACCAGCCTAAACTGTGGGCACTCGGAATTCCATATTCTTGTTCACGCAGAGATAATCGAAACGTAAAGCGAGTGCCGAAGCAGCGATTAAAGTCGGAAATTCTTAAAGAATGATTGTGGAATGTTTTCTATCAACCCTTTCTTCCTTTTTAGAAGAATGAAGCAGGAAATGGTGGTGTGCCTACCGAAAGAGGGGGATGTAAGTACTTTCATTCAATGGAGGAATGTCGGATGGAGAGTTTAGCGAGGGCACTGTCCTTAAGAGCAAACAAAGAATATGAACAATCGAGTCAGGTATTGCAGGAGTTGGCGAAGCGAGATCCCGGCGATGCAATCATCCGGTATCATTGTGCCTGGAGCTTGGATATCCTGGGACTTGAGGAGGAAGCGGTTCCGCACTATGAAGCGGCCATCGGACTGGGATTGCCTGATGAGGAAGCAAAGGGTGCCTACCTAGGATTGGGAAGTACATATCGCACCATCGGGAAATATGCGCAAGCAAAACGGACATTGGAGGCGGGCCTGGAGAAATTTCCTGGCGACAGGGCTCTAGTGGTATTCAGGGCGATGGCCCATTATAATTTGGGTCAGCATGATCTGGCCATGGAATCTTTATTGAAAGTGATAGCGGAAACCTCGAATGATCGCGAAGTTCAATCATATGCAAGGGCGATTGAATTTTATAGCGATAAACTGGATATCGTTTTCACGGGAAAATGATCAGCCATCCCCAAATTATCCACATAGGGTATAAAAAACAAGATGTGAATGACGTTTCGCACAAATTTTATATGGATTAATCAACAAAATGGCA
>NZ_PHNG01000163.1:0-931 GCF_002803435.1 Bacillus sp. mrc49
CATACAGATTTATATGATTTCGTGGCCAATGTTGAAGGGGCAGAAAAGATTTTTGAACTGCTTACTCCAGCGTTAAAAGAAAAGGATGCAAAGCTTGCCGAGGAAATCCAACAGCGTTTTGACGAAGTATACGCCCTGCTTGAAAAGCACAAAGAAGGCGATGGATACATCTCCTATACGGATTTAAAGGAATCCGAAGTTAAAGAGCTAAGTCAAGCGATTGATGCCTTGGCTGAACCACTTTCGCAAATAGGGATTGTAACGGAGGAATCGTAATTGAAGGAAAATACGCCGAATGATAAAATCGGGCTTTTCACTAAAAAAGTGAGTCGCCGCAATATGTTGAAAACGGCAGGGGTCGGCGGAATCGGAGTCGTGATAGGAGCATCTGGAATTGGCGGGCTGCTGACGCTCTCCGATTCAAGGGCGAAGGGACAAACGAAGGATATTGTCCCTTTTTATGGAGCGCATCAAGCTGGAATCACGACCGAAACGCAGGATAACCTGTATTTCGCTTCATTGGAGGTCACTACGGATAAAAGATCTGACTTAATTCAGTTATTTAAGGATTGGACGGAGGCCGCGGCCCAGATGACAGCGGGAAACTTGGTGGGGGAAGCATCCCTAAATGCGAATATGCCTCCAAAGGACACAGGGGAAGCGAAGGAATTATCACCATCCAATTTAACGATTACGTTTGGCGTCGGTCCGACCCTGTTTTCAAAGGATGGAAAAGACCGGTTTGGCTTGAACTCGAAAAAACCTGCTGAATTGAAGGATCTGCCCAAGTTCCCTTTGGATGCGTTGGAGGATTCATGGAGCGGTGGGGACATTTGCATTCAAGCGTGTGCCGATGATTTGCAAGTCGCTTTTCATGCCGTCCGAAATTTGGTAAGGATAGGAAGAGGGAAGACGATCATTCATTGGGCGC
>NZ_PHNG01000164.1:0-930 GCF_002803435.1 Bacillus sp. mrc49
GCTCCGGGTACAGGATGCATATTCGCTTCGCTGCATTCCGCAGGTTCATGGGGCATCATGGCAAACTCTCGATTATGTCAAAGAAAAACTGGAAATTGAAATGAATGCTGCAACGGATAATCCGCTTATCTTTGATGATGGTGAAAAGGTGATTTCAGGCGGAAACTTCCATGGCCAGCCGATAGCGTTCGCGATGGACTTCATGAAAATCGCCATTGCCGAGCTTGCGAACATTTCCGAGCGCCGGATCGAGCGACTCGTCAATCCCCAGTTGAATGATTTACCGCCATTCCTGAGTCCGTCGCCTGGCTTGCAATCGGGAGCGATGATCATGCAATATTGCGCCGCTTCACTCGTCTCTGAAAATAAGACACTCGCCCATCCGGCTAGTGTGGATTCCATTCCATCTTCAGCGAATCAGGAAGATCATGTAAGCATGGGGACAATTGGATCGCGGCACGCGCATCAAATCATCCAAAACGTCCGCCGCGTTTTGGCGATAGAGCTCATTTGTGCCCTGCAAGCGGTGGAGTACCGCGGAACGGAAAAGATGGCTCCATTCACAAAGGATTTTTATACGGAAGCAAGAAAGATCATTCCGAGCATTACACAAGATCGCGTCTTTGCTAAGGATATTGAAGCAGCGGCTAGCTGGTTACTTGAAATCGACTGGAATTCGTTCATTCATGGGTCCTTGCCCACCACATAATGATATGGCGGTTTTCTTCTGGATGCTAGGCCCATGAGCCCCTTACCGGGTTTTTAGGCCTGGCAACGTTTGATAAAGTACATAGTTCCTAAAAACCCGAAAGTATCTTCTTGATTAGAGAAAAAGACCTGGATGCAATGAGAATCGACAAGATCTTGAGAGATTAAAAATGCATGGTTGGAGGGGAATTTAATTTGGAAAATCGCCAATTGCAACTGCCC
>NZ_PHNG01000165.1:0-929 GCF_002803435.1 Bacillus sp. mrc49
GGTTCATATAGCCCGCGGGCAGTTTATCTTAAGGATTAATTAATATTTAATCACTATCATTATAGAAAAATTGAGGGAGAGTATCCATGAAACTATTTAGAAGCACGAAGGCATATGTTTGGGCAGGGTCCATTCTAATCATTGCCGGTATCATGGCATTTGCGATGGTATCGTCGATGGGTAAGACAGTGGCGAGCATCGACGGCAAGAAAATCAATGAGGATGAGCTGCACGATGCCCTTGTTGCAGGATATGGAGCAGATACATTAGACCTTTTGATCACGAATAAGTTGATCGAATTGGAAGCGAAAAAAGCGGGAATAAAAATAAAGGATGCAGAGATCCAGAAGGAAATCGATAACATGGTTGCATCCTATGGCGATGAGGCAGCGTTCAAAGAGCAATTGGAAGCAAGCGGATCTTCCATGGACGCCTTGAAAAAGGATATCGTTGTTTATCTGCAAACGAGAAAGCTGGTCGAACCGCGAATTACCGTGACAGATGATGAAATCAGCACCTATTTCGAAGACAATAAAGATACCTTTACACAAGCGGAGCAAGTCGAGGCTAGCCATATTTTAGTCGAAGACGAAAAAACGGCTAAAAAAGTTGCAAAAGAACTTGCGGATGGCGGCGACTTTGCCAAACTGGCCGCCGAGTATTCTACCGATACGCAAACGGCGAGTAAAGGCGGCAGCTTAGGGTATTTTGGAAAAGGTGATATGGTCGGCGAATTTGAGGATGTTGCCTTCGATCTTGATGTGGACAAGGTCAGTGAACCGGTCAAAACCGAATATGGCTACCATATCATTAAAGTCACTGGAAAGAAGGAAGCGAAAAAAGCGAATCTGGAAGATAGCAAAGATGCGATTAAAGAAACGCTTATCACTGAGCGATTGCAGGAGGAATATCCCGCTTGGTTGGCTGAA
>NZ_PHNG01000166.1:0-928 GCF_002803435.1 Bacillus sp. mrc49
CCAATATCTTTTGGCGCATACCAATTCCGGGTTCCGGAAATGCTGAACCATCTGATAGTATTCAATAAAAAATACATCTATGGCATCGTAGGCGGTGTATTCATTTCGAATCTGCTATTTTCACCCATGGTTCCGTTTGACTTGATTTTCGGGGTCGGGCAATCCATACTCGCCCTGCTGCTGGTCATTTTTGTTTCGCGGTTCATTAAAAGTATCCAAGGACGGATGATCGCGACGATTATCTTTTTCACGTTCACAATGTTCTTGATTGCAATAGAACTGAACCTTGCCTTGGACTTACCGCTTTGGTTAAGCTGGGGCACCACAGCTGTTGGTGAATTCGTTGTCCTTTTGGTTGGTGCGCCAATCATTTATGCAATGAACAAAAGAATTCAGTTTGAAAAGTGGCTTTAAAGGAATCATCGCTTCCTGAACCTACTATACTGTAAAAGAGCTGTCTGCATTTTGCGACAGCTCTTTTTTCACCAATGAACCTGAAGCTGGTAAACTATAAGTAAGAATGGTGGTGACCCTTTGAAAAAATTCCTGACTTTGATTGTTCTGTTGGGTATTGCAATATTCATTTACACAAATGCAGAATTATTCACTTTAGTATGGAAAAGTGACCTGGAGTCAGTTATTGGCATCTTGAAGGATAACCTCTCGCTCACCTTTTTGGTCACATTCGTATTGATGTTTGTCCAAAATTCATTTACGATCATCCCATTAATTTTGCTCCTGACGATCAATGTCACGATATTTGGCTTCTTATATGGTTACCTTTGGAGTTGGTTGACGAGTGTAGTAGCATCAGGATTGATCTTCTATGCTGCAAGAAACTGGTTTCAAGACCTTCTTTTGAAGAAGCTGGACAAAAAATGGCAAGAAAGTGTTGTGGAGCACGGTTTTATGTATGTCTTTACCGGAA
>NZ_PHNG01000167.1:0-927 GCF_002803435.1 Bacillus sp. mrc49
TCATTCACCTGTTGGGCACCATCATTCACTTGATTGGCGCCCCCGGATAATTCCTTTGCCCCGGTATAAAGGGAGCCTGCTCCATCCTTTAGGTTTTGTGCGCCATCATTGACTTGATTGACGCCTCCGGTTAACTTCCTTGCTCCTGCATAAACGGCATGAGCGCCATCATCCACCTGACTGGCCCCGCCGCTAAGCTTTTGCGCTCCCGTATTGGCATCATTAAGGCCGCCGTTGAGCCTTTGGGCACCGGAATTCAATTCGGTCATGCCGACATTCAGTTTTTGGATGCCTGCATCTAATTTCCGTGCGCCGCCGTTTACCTGCTGCATACCGGTATCGACTTGGTTAGCCCCATCCGCCAATTTACCGATATCCGCTTGCTTACCTGCCAATGAGTTATACATGGTTCCGGTTCCGACCTTTAATTGGGCTGCCCCCCCTGCCAGCTTGTCGATATCAGGAGCTTTTTGCTGCAAGGATTCGAGGATCTGGGCCGTACCGCTTTTTAGTTTCCCAGCTCCGTCATTGATTTTTTGTGAGCCGCCAGCTCCGTCATTGAAACCGTTTTCAATTTCGGCCATTTGCGAGAGAAGGGCCGTCGTATAACTGGCCGTCACTTTATTCGACAGATTTTCACGAATGCGTTCAGTGGCGCTTTTTGTGACTTGAGCCGCCATGTAATGCAGCCCTTCGTTCTGAATATATGTTAATTCAGGTTTAACAGGATTTTCGTCTAAGACCGTCGTTACATTTTGAGAGAAGTTTTCCGGAATTTCGATGACCATGTAATAGTCTGTATTCTGAAGCCCTTTCTTTGCCTTTTTATCATCGACAAAATCCCAGCCAAGGGTATCACTTTTCCTTAGCTCCGCTACTAAATCTTTACCGACATTAACCGGTTTATCTCCCAACGTACTACCTGCA
>NZ_PHNG01000168.1:0-925 GCF_002803435.1 Bacillus sp. mrc49
AAGATAATCCTGAACATCTTCAGAATCAATCTCCATCAATATCTTTTGTGTCTGGTCACAAAACTGTGAAAGGACACCAGTATACGTTTTGATCGTATTATCTGATTTGCCTTGGTCTCTCAACCAGTCAGCAAACGAAAAAATCATTTCATCTTTAGCAGAGGTATCCATCGGCTATTCCCCCAATGACAGTTTCAGAACTAAGTTAATTTTAACATATATCCCTACAGAAACGAAGAATTCTGTCCGGATGTCTTCATCTGGTTAAGATTATATAGAAAGAAGGTGACCTATTTATCCATATATCATAAAAAATGCTTCAAATATAATATGCCCTAACCTATTCTATATAGTAATATCATTATTTGATTCTTTTTTCATGCACTTGGATACAGCGTGGATAAGAATATATCTCGCAAAAAAAGACCAGCCGGATGGCTGATCTTCGAAATGGCTTGGCGGCGTCCTACTCTCACAGGGGGAAACCCCCAACTACCATCGGCGCTGAAGAGCTTAACTGCCGTGTTCGGAATGGGAACGGGTGTGACCTCTTCGCTATCGCCACCAAACATATGAGGAACGTTGTTCCTTCAAAACTAGATAATAAGAAGGTATTTCATTTTTTTAAAGCGTTGGTTAAGTCCTCGATCTATTAGTATCAGTCAGCTCCACATGTCGCCACGCTTCCACCTCTGACCTATCAACCTGATCATCTTTCAGGGATCTTACTAGCTTGCGCCATGGGAAATCTCATCTTGAGGGGGGCTTCATGCTTAGATGCTTTCAGCACTTATCCCGTCCGCACGTAGCTACCCAGCTATGCCTTTGGCAAGACAACTGGTACACCAGCGGTGCGTCCATCCCGGTCCTCTCGTACTAAGGACAGCTCCTCTCAAATTTCCTGCGCCCGCGACGGATAGGGACC
>NZ_PHNG01000169.1:0-925 GCF_002803435.1 Bacillus sp. mrc49
TGGTTAGTCCACTTCATATCCTGCTGGGTTTGATTGAAGCTTTCGATAATGGAGTAAATCGTTTCCGAAGCGATCACTTCCGCCAATTCTTTAAATTGGGGATCAATCAATACTCGTTCGAAGGATTCTGCCAGAGCTGGTGCCGTTTGATACAAAAGCATGTCACGGAAATAATAAATCATGTCTTCTATGAACCTGGCCGGGTCTTTCCCCATCGCCAGCAATTCTTCAAGTACCTCTAGGGCCACTGCCACTTCTTTATCATATATCGCTTTTGCCAGCCGACTTAAAAATGCCTGCGAAACTGAACCTGTGACAGTCAATGCATCTTCCACCGTTACAGTCTCCGAACTGAAGGAAATAGCTTGATCAAGCAGGCTCAGTGCATCCCGCATCCCACCTTCGGCTGCCCTGGCTATGATATGCAAGGCTTGTTCATCACACGAAACGCCCGTTTCCGCAATGATTTGTGACATCCTGCCAACTATATCTTGCGGCTGGATCCTTTTAAAATCAAATCGCTGGCAACGGGAAATGATCGTAAGCGGGATCTTATGCGGCTCGGTCGTCGCCAAAATGAAAATAACGTGCTTTGGAGGCTCTTCCAATGTCTTTAGCAGCGCATTGAAGGCACCTTGTGAAAGCATATGTACCTCATCGATGATATAAACTTTATATGTGACCGCGTTCGGTGCATATTTCACTTTATCACGAATGTCACGGATTTCCTCGACGCCATTATTGGATGCTGCATCAATTTCTATCACATCTGATATGGAGCCATCAGTGATTCCGCGGCAGGTAGCACATTCGTTACAGGGCTCGCTTGTCGGGGCATGCTCACAATTCACTGCTTTTGCTAGAATTTTGGCAGCACTCGTTTTCCCTGTTCCTCGTGGACCGGAGAATAAATAGGCGTGCGAAA
>NZ_PHNG01000170.1:0-923 GCF_002803435.1 Bacillus sp. mrc49
GTGGTACACCATAAGTTGTAGCTTGGCGCCAAACTGTTTCAGTTTGAGGCTCAACACCTGATTGGGCATCAAGTACGGCTACAGCTCCATCAAGTACACGCAATGAACGTTCAACTTCAACTGTGAAGTCTACGTGTCCAGGCGTATCGATGATGTTTACACGGTGACCTTTCCACTGTGCAGTTGTTGCAGCGGATGTGATCGTGATTCCGCGTTCTTGTTCCTGTTCCATCCAGTCCATTTGTGATGCACCTTCGTGTGTTTCACCAATTTTATGGATTTTACCAGTGTAATAAAGAACACGTTCTGTTGTTGTCGTTTTACCAGCATCGATGTGAGCCATGATACCGATATTACGAGTGTTTGCTAAGGAGAACTCTCTTGCCATTTGTCTTTCTCCTTCCTTCTATAAGGATTTTATAGTGATTGATCTTACCAGCGATAATGAGCGAATGCTTTATTAGCTTCAGCCATTTTGTGTGTATCTTCACGTTTCTTAACAGCTGCTCCAGTGTTGTTGGCAGCATCCATGATTTCGTAAGCTAAACGCTCTTCCATCGTTTTTTCTCCACGAAGGCGAGAGTAGTTTACCAACCAACGAAGACCTAAAGTCGATTTGCGGTCTGGGCGCACCTCAACTGGTACTTGGTAGTTAGCTCCACCCACACGGCGTGCTTTTACTTCTAATACAGGCATGATGTTTTTAAGTGCTTGATCGAAAACTTCGATTGGCTCATTGCCAGTACGTTCTTTGATTAAATCAAATGCAGAGTAAAGAATTTTTTGTGATTTACCTCTTTGTCCATCAACCATTAATTTGTTGATTAAGCGAGTCACAAGTTTTGAATTATAAATTGGATCTGGTAATACGTCTCTTTTCGTTACAGGTCCTTTACGAGGCATTATATTTCCTCCTTTCAAGA
>NZ_PHNG01000171.1:0-923 GCF_002803435.1 Bacillus sp. mrc49
AATCACCTTTGACATCATGCACTCACTCCAAATCGCCTTCTTTTTTCCTTATCATAAATCACGAAACTCAAAAACGAAAGGTATTTGGCGAACGTCCGCTGCAGTGCAGGATTGTATCTTTTTGTAAATAAAGGTATAATATCAGTGTTGAAAGTTGGTTATGCAATAATGGATTGTTGCGTCTCTTTCTTTTTCATCGTCCATACATAATGGTATGATTGGTATATTGGCAAGTTTTGCTACTAAACTATTCCACCATGACCTACACCAACGTTTTAGAGGCGGAGGTGTGTTCATGGTGGTTTTTTGTTGTGTTTTGCTAAAAAGGGGGAAGGTCTATGAGCAATTCGACGAGCACGTTTAAAATCAATGGCTTGGATTATACGGCAAAAGCCGGATTGACGATACTTGAGGTTATCAACAAAAATGGGCTAGCCCACCCGCAAATTTGCTATGTCCCCGAGGTCGATCCGATCCAGACCTGTGACACTTGCATTGTCGAAGTCGATGGCAAACTCGTCCGGTCCTGTTCGACCGTGGCCATGAGCGGGATGGATATTGCCCTGGGCTCACGCAGCGCAAAAGAAGCCCAAACCGAAGCGATGGATCGGATTCTGGAAAACCACTCCTTATACTGTACAGTGTGTGATAATAATAACGGCAATTGCAAGCTTCACAACACGGCAGAATTAATGGAAATTGAACACCAGAAATACCCTTACACACCGAAAGTGAAATTGGCCGATGTCGATATGTCGCACCCATTTTACCGTTATGATGCCAATCAATGCATTGCATGCGGGCAATGCGTCGAGGTCTGCCAGAACCTTCAGGTCAACGAGACACTATCCATCGATTGGGAAGCTGATCGCCCAAGGGTCATCTGGGATGAAGGCTCCGAAATCAACAGCTCATCATGTGTC
>NZ_PHNG01000172.1:0-921 GCF_002803435.1 Bacillus sp. mrc49
AGCCATTATACTCCATAACATACGTTTGGATCGGGAAACGATTCTCAGGCGGTGTTTCGATGACGGATAAATCCCTCACACCGAGCATAGACATATGAAGGGTCCTCGGAATAGGGGTTGCGGTCAGTGTCAGTACGTCGACATTGGTTTTTAGCCGCTTGATCTTTTCCTTATGCGTGACCCCGAAGCGCTGCTCTTCATCAATAATGAGCAAGCCCAAGTCACGATAGACGATATCCTTGGATAAAATCCTGTGCGTCCCTACGACTATATCCACCGTTCCAGCCTTCAAACCCTTCATCGTTTCCGTTTGCTGTTTTTTCGTCCGGAAACGGCTCATATGACCAATTGAAATGGGATAATCTTGAAAACGCTCCCTCAGAGTTTCATAATGCTGCTGGGCGAGGATGGTTGTCGGGACAAGAAAGGCAACTTGCTTCCCGTCCATAATCGCTTTGAAGGCAGCACGAATTGCCACCTCCGTCTTCCCATAACCGACATCCCCGCAAAGTAAACGATCCATCGGCCTTTCTCGTTCCATATCTTTTTTGATTTCGACAATCGAACGCAGTTGATCTTCCGTTTCGTTATAGGCGAATGAGGTTTCGAATTCCCTCTGCATATCGCCATCAGGAGAAAATGCGTACCCTTTTGCCGCCTCCCGTTCCGCGTATAGCTTGATCAAATCATCGGCAATATTCTCCACGGATGATTGAACCTTGCTTTTGACGCGCTTCCATTCCGTTCCGCCAAGCTTATAGAGCTTCGGTTCCTTCCCTTCGGAACCGACATATTTTTGGACAAGGTCGATTTGGTCAACAGGAACATACAATTTGTCATCAGCTTGATAACGAATATGTAAGTAATCTTTATGAACGCCGTTTATGGTGAGCGTTTCAATTCCTAAATACTTTCCGATAC
>NZ_PHNG01000173.1:0-918 GCF_002803435.1 Bacillus sp. mrc49
CTCCACGTGATTTCGGATCATAAATGATGATTGGTTCTCCATGGCTCGGTGCCTCGCTCAAACGCACATTGCGGGGTATGATCGTTTGATATACTTTATCCTGGAAGTATTTTTTGACTTCTTCAATGACCTGGAGACCTAAATTCGTTCTTGCATCCAGCATCGTCAATAGCACACCTTCGATTTTCAACTCATGGTTCAAATGCTTTTGCACGAGTCGGACCGTATTCAAGAGTTGACTTAAGCCCTCCAATGCATAATATTCACATTGGACGGGAATCAAAACGGCATCAGCCGCCGTCAAAGCATTAAGTGTGAGCAAACCTAATGATGGAGGGCAGTCGATCACAATGTAATCGTATTCGCTTTGCACCTCTTCCAATGCCCTTTTTAAGCGCACTTCCCTTGATATCGTTGGTACCAATTCGATTTCAGCACCTGCAAGTTGAATGGTCGCAGGTATGGCATATAAGTTTTCCACCTTTGTTTCCAAGATGACGGTACTGGCTTCTACGTCATCCACCAATACATCATAAATACACTGCTCGACATCTGCTTTATCAATACCTGCACCGCTTGTCGCATTTCCCTGCGGATCGATATCGACCATTAAGACTTTCTGCCCTATGTAAGCAAGGCACGCACTTAGACTGACAGAAGTTGTCGTTTTTCCTACACCGCCTTTTTGATTGGCAATGGCAAGAATCTTACCCACGAATTCACCTGCTTTCAACTATCTTCAATACGCCATTTTTTACCGTGAATCCACTTATTTCTTTCTATTTTATCATGAATATTACTGGAAGAAATCGTTTTCTTCAATTCCACATGAAAATTGAAAACTGCCTAAACGGCACGAAAAAACGCGGAAAAGCGTAACACTTTCGCAAAAGATAAGACCTGCGAAGCAAAAAAAGC
>NZ_PHNG01000174.1:0-917 GCF_002803435.1 Bacillus sp. mrc49
CATCAGGTGAGAGGATGTACCGTACCGGGGATTTGGCCCGCTGGCGTGAGGATGGATCTTTGGATTATATGGGGCGTGCCGATCATCAGATCAAAATCCGCGGCTTCCGTATCGAATTGGGTGAAATCGAGGCAACGGTCGCCCAACACTCCGATATTGAACAAGTTGCGGTGGTGGTTCGTGAAGATAACCCCGGTGATAAGCGACTGGTCGCATATGTCGTATCTGGATCAAATGTGACCTTCGATGCTGCACATGTACGTCGTTCAGTAGCTGAAGGCCTTCCAGATTATATGGTTCCTTCCGCTTTCGTAGAAATGGAAGAACTGCCTTTGACACCGAATGGCAAGTTGGACCGCAAAGCGTTGCCGGCGCCGGAATTCAATGCCGTACAATCGGGGCGGGGGCCGAGAACGCCGCAGGAGGAGATTCTTTGCGATCTCTTTATGGAGGTTCTCGATTTACCTCATGTCGGAATAGATGATGGATTCTTCGATCTAGGCGGTCACTCGCTGCTAGCTGTCCAGTTGATGAGCAAAATCCGTGAAGCACTTGGGGTCGAGCTTAGTATTGGTAATCTATTCGAAGCTCCGACTGTTGCGGGGCTGGCAGAACGCTTGGAAATGGGCACGAGCCAAAGTGCATTGGACGTCCTGCTGCCGCTTAGGAAAAATGGGAGGGAACTTCCGTTGTTTTGCGTACATCCGGCGGGCGGACTTAGCTGGTGCTACGCTGGATTGATGACTGCGCTTGGACCTGACTATCCAATCTACGGGTTACAAGCACGAGGCATAGCTCAGAAAGAGGCATTCCCGAAAACGCTGATTGAAATGGCGGCCGACTATATTGAACAATTAAGGACGATCCAGCCAAAAGGCCCTTACCATCTATTGGGTTGGTCTCTCGGAGGCAATGTC
>NZ_PHNG01000175.1:0-917 GCF_002803435.1 Bacillus sp. mrc49
AAGAAAATAGTAAATTAAATATAATGTACGTTTCGAGGAAGGAATAGGGAAATAATAAGTTCCCTCTGACCTTTATTTAAAGCATGAAGGAAAGCCCGAAAAAAATAGGATCCTTCCTTTTCGTGCGGGTAACAACGATGGAAATGAAACAAAAACCGATAGGGTACATATAAAGACATATAGGCCGCTTTCACGATGAGGGGGAAGTAATCATTCAAATATAGGTTTGAATATTCAACAAATTATGGTATATTTTAATCAAATGAAGATTTGAATGAAGGGTGTGGGAAGATGATGGAACAAAAAGATGTATGTGATGTCCATCTGCATGATCAAGTAAAGGTCAATCGCATTCAGAAAGAAATGAACCAGGTCGATATTTCCAGCATATCAAAGCTGTTTAAGGTGATAGGTGATGATAATAGGGCCAAAATAGCCTATGCACTCTGTGAAGACGAGGAATTATGTGTGTGCGATCTGGCCCATATCATCGGTGCCTCGATGGCGACAACGTCTCATCATCTTCGTACCCTCTATAAGAATGCCATCGTTAAATATCGAAAAGAAGGAAAGTTAGCTTTTTATTCATTGGATGATCACCATATCAAGCAATTGATCCTCATTGCATCAGAACACCAGCGGGAGGTGAGGTCCGATGGCTGAACCGGCTTCAAAAACGTACCGCATCCAAGGTCTATCCTGCACGAATTGTGCGGCTAAGTTTGAGAATAATGTTCGTGGCCTGGAAGGAGTAAGGGACGCTAAAATCAATTTTGGCGCTTCAAAGATTTCCGTACAGGGAAGTGCGACGATTGAAGAGATAGAAAAGGCAGGAGCCTTCGATAACCTGAGAATCCGGGGAGAGCAGGAACAGGTGTCCCTTAAGGAGCCATTTTGGAAACAAAAAGAAAATATTA
>NZ_PHNG01000176.1:0-915 GCF_002803435.1 Bacillus sp. mrc49
ACAACGGGTACTGAACTGATGCATTTGCCTAGAGGTTCAGCTATTCTTCCACACGATAAAACAAAGGCGGTCTTAAGCAGCTATAATTTCCCGACTAATTCGATCCCAGGCTTTGCAAAGGGTACCGGTGATGATGATTCGTTTATGGATTACATCATTAGTGGTTCTAACAAAGTTATAAACGGCATTGGAACATTAGGCGGCAAGGCTATGGATGCATTCGATATCATCACAAAAGGCCCTTCTAAGTTATGGAACCAATTAAAAAGTTCCCTAAACTTTAAAGACACGTTCCCTACATTTGCAAACCAATGGGCAGGCGGAAATGGTGTAGTGGGGTGGGCGAAAAATAAAGCCATGGATTATTTCGGTTCCTTGTTTGATGGATTCGGCGGCGGAGGCAGTGCGGCTCCTGTGGGTAAGGGCGTTGAAAGATGGCGGAGTACCGTCATACAGGCATTAGGAATGAATGGACTCCCTACAAGTGCTAATTATGTGAACGCATGGTTAAGGCAAATCAAGTCTGAATCAGGCGGGAATGAGAAGGCTATCCAATCCACAGCTGTCAAAGATGTTAACTATTACACTGGAAATTTAGCTCGCGGCCTCGTCCAGGTGATCCCGCCAACATTTCGCAGTTTTGCATTCCCTGGACATACAAACCAATTGAATGGTTTAGACAGCTTACTGGCAGGCATGAACTATGCAAAATCGCGTTATGGATCTAATATGCTTAAATACATCGGTCATGGTCATGGATATGAAAATGGCGGCATCATCACCAAGGAACATTTGGCTATGGTAGGTGAAGGAAATAAACCAGAAGCAATCATCCCTTTAAGTCCGAACAAACGGAGTAGGGCACTAGAATTACTGGCTGCCGTTTCTAGTAAGATATTTGGTGATCCGACTAAG
>NZ_PHNG01000177.1:0-911 GCF_002803435.1 Bacillus sp. mrc49
AATGACCTAGGAACTGATATCACTGTTGGTGAAATTCCTGAAGAACATCGTGAATTGGCTGAAGAGTACCGTGAAAAGCTAATTGAAGCAGTAGCAGAAGTTAACGAAGACTTAATGGAAAAATACCTTGGCGGCGAAGAAATCAGCATTGCTGAATTGAAAGCAGCCATCCGTACGGCTACCGTTAATGTTGAGTTCTTCCCAGTTATCTGTGGATCGGCTTTCAAAAATAAAGGTGTTCAATTAATGCTTGACAACGTTATCGACTTCCTTCCATCTCCATTGGATGTACCTGCTATCAAAGGTACTCTACCGGATTCAGAAGATGAAGTGGAACGTCATTCAGATGATTCTGAACCGTTCTCTGCACTAGCGTTTAAAGTTATGACTGACCCTTACGTTGGTAAACTTACATTCTTCCGCGTGTACTCAGGTACATTGGAATCAGGATCATATGTAATCAACTCAACAAAAGGTAAACGTGAACGTATTGGACGTATCCTTCAAATGCACGCAAACAGCCGTGAAGAAATTTCTACTGTATATGCAGGGGATATCGCTGCTGCTGTTGGTTTGAAAGATACGACGACTGGTGATACTCTATGTGATGACAAGAACCAAGTAATTCTTGAATCCATGGTATTCCCAGAGCCAGTAATCTCACTATCAGTTGAACCGAAATCAAAAGCAGACCAAGACAAAATGGGTCAAGCTTTACAAAAGCTACAAGATGAAGATCCTACATTCCGTGCGCATACTGACCAAGAAACTGGTCAAACGATCATCGCTGGTATGGGTGAGCTTCACTTGGACATCCTTGTCGACCGTATGCGTCGTGAATTCAAAGTGGAAGCAAACGTCGGTGCTCCTCAAGTAGCCTACCGTGAAACTTTCCGTGATTCAGCTAAAGT
>NZ_PHNG01000178.1:0-908 GCF_002803435.1 Bacillus sp. mrc49
CCTTATCGCTGGTCGGCACAGGATATCGTGACACCGGATAAGATTCCCTTCGTCGGTCCGGTGACCCCCAATCATCCAAACGTCCTGATTGCTACCGGTTATGCTAAATGGGGCATGACCAATGGATCGATCGCTGCAAAGATCATGACCGACCATATTTTGCAAAAGGACAATCGGTATGCCGATTTGTATAACCCTTCCCGCTTAAAGGGTTTGATGAATATGGTCGAAGACAATGCCGATGTCGCGAAGCATATGATTAAGGGGAAATTGGCCGTCATCCAAAAAACTCCAGAGGATGTAGGCATCGATGAAGGAGCGATCGTGAAAGTCGACGGAGACAAGGCGGGCTGTTACCGCGATCATGACGGCCAGCTTCATATCGTCGACTCCACGTGTACCCATATGGGCTGCGAGGTTGTCTGGAATAGCGGTGACCGTACATGGGACTGCCCTTGCCATGCCTCTCGGTTCTCCATCACAGGAGAGGTGCTGAATGGCCCAGCTGTCGAGCCTTTGAAGAAAATACGATAATGGTCCTCTCCTAATGGTCGACTAGGCCCGCTGTTTTCCTTATACTGAAGTTACTGCATGAACGAATCGTTGCAAATACCTCAAAAAGGATGGGATCGAACATGAACGGTAAAAACCGGAAAGATATTACACCAGGTACGTCTGTAGATATTGTACTGAAAGCTGATCAACGCAGCGGTAAACTGACAAACGGAACGGTAAAGGATATTTTGACCAACTCCAGCAGTCACCCACATGGAATAAAAGTAAGATTGACCGATGGCCAGGTTGGCAGGGTCCAAGTCATCCATAAGTAAACCGCACTCGGTCCAGGCCGAGTGTTTTTTTAATTTTTCAAGCAAACGGGAATGACAGCGATATTTCAATCATGTTTC
>NZ_PHNG01000179.1:0-868 GCF_002803435.1 Bacillus sp. mrc49
AATACCGCATATACATATTTATACAGCGAATCCTAATTTTAAAAATCAAAAGTTTTGGGCATACTGGTAAAGGGCAAATACATATTGATTGATTATTGTACTTATTTAACAACTCGGACGCGTGAGCATTTTTGTTACTAAACTTCCAAGAACATGATAAAATGCAAAACATACTAGGGATTTGGAATGCTTAACTAGAGGTGTGCCTAGTTTTTTTCAATTAAGATTGGGTACCGCTATGTACTAGAGTTGGAAGAGTATTTAAAGGGGTGAACGTACATGTTTAAATTTAATGATGAAAAAGGACAGTTGAAATGTTCTTTTTGCGGAAAAACACAAGAACAAGTCCGTAAACTGGTTGCTGGTCCAGGTGTATATATTTGTGACGAGTGTATCGAGCTTTGTACGGAAATCGTCGAGGAAGAACTTGGTACTGATGAAGAAGTGGAATTCAGAGATGTACCTAAACCTATGGAAATCCGGGAAATTCTTGATGAATACGTGATTGGACAAGAACAGGCGAAGAAATCTTTGGCTGTTGCGGTTTACAATCATTATAAGCGTATCAATTCCAATAGCAAAGTCGACGATGTCGAGCTTTCGAAAAGTAACATTGCCCTAATCGGACCGACAGGAAGCGGGAAAACCCTTCTTGCACAAACGCTGGCACGTCTATTGAATGTTCCTTTTGCCATTGCTGATGCGACTTCATTGACGGAAGCTGGATACGTAGGGGAAGATGTGGAAAATATCCTCCTTAAATTGATTCAAGCAGCCGATTATGACGTTGAAAAAGCGGAAAAAGGCATCATATATATTGATGAAATCGATAAAGTTGCCCGTAAATCGGAAAATCCTTCGATTACGC
>NZ_PHNG01000180.1:0-904 GCF_002803435.1 Bacillus sp. mrc49
ATTAGAACAGAAGCTGGCGAAGAAAAAGTGATTGCTGAAAAGCCTGCTGAAGAGGGAGAAACGATTACATTAACCATCGATGCGGAGCTTCAAAAGGATATCTTCAAGCAATATAAGAACGAAGCTGGATCAGCAACGGCTCTTGATCCGGTAACGGGCGAAACGCTTGCACTTGTATCAAGTCCCTCCTTTGACCCCAATAAATATATTTTTGGGATAACAAAGGAAGAGCAGAAAGCGCTGGAGGAAGATTCCCGGAAGCCATTGCTTAATCGCTTCAGTTCGACCTTCGCACCGGGCTCGACGATAAAGGCCCTCACGGCGGCAATCGCCTTGAAAAATGGAGTCGATCCGAACGAGGCGATCAAGATCCAAGGGAAAACGTGGGCTAAATCGACATGGAAAGACCATTCGATCACAAGGGTCTCTGACCCGGGTGTCCCCATTGATATGGAGAAAGCATTAATTTATTCGGATAATATTTATTTTGCCCAGAAAGCATTGGGGCTTGGTAAGGAAAAATTCACAAGCGGACTCAAAGCATTTGGTTTCGATGAACCATTGAACTACGATTATCCGATCAAAGCATCGAGCATCGGTAAAATCGACAGTGAAGGTCGCTTGGCTGATGCCGGATACGGCCAGGCGCAGGTCCAAATGAGCACGCTTCACTTGGCCATGGCCTACTCAGCCTTCTTGAATGAAGGAAACATCATGAAGCCGACCTTGCTGACAAGAGAGAAAAATGAAACGGAAATATGGAAGAAAAATGCCGTTTCTGCCGAGCAGGCGAATGCGATCACCAAAATGCTGACACAGGTAGTGGAACACCCTAAGGGGAGCGGCCATGGTGTAAATGATCTTGGCATCAAAATCGCAGCCAAGACGGGAACGGCTGAAATCA
>NZ_PHNG01000181.1:0-902 GCF_002803435.1 Bacillus sp. mrc49
ATAGGTGCGGGATTCGTACCTAGTATCCTCAATACGGACTTATATGACGAAATCATTCAAGTCAATACCGAGGAATCATTCGATTATGCCCGCCGTGCAGCTAAAGAGGAGGGAATCCTTGGAGGGATTTCTTCTGGAGGCGCCATTGCGGCAGCCGTTAAAGTTGCTGAAAAACTGGGAAAAGGCAAAAAGGTCCTGGCCATCATCCCGAGTAATGGCGAACGGTACTTAAGTACTCCGCTATATAACTTTGAGTAATAATACTTTCGTTTAATGAGAAGCAAAGTCCCCGGTGGGCTTTGCTCTTCTTTTTGCAGAAAAAAGGTCTAGGCCACTGCTAATCTTCGCCGATGGCTTGCACTATGCGTGTGTAAATGGGTAAACTCTTAATATAGATTTCTTTAGGCGGAGGAGAACGTTGGATGTCATTAGCAGGAGCGACTAAACTTACATGCGGCTCATATGAATTGGATTACAGCAAGAAAACCTTAATTATGGGGATTTTGAATGTTACGCCTGACTCTTTCTCGGATGGCGGGAAATATAATCGGGTAGATGCTGCTTTGAAGCATGCGGAACGGATGGTGAAAGACGGTGCGGATATTCTCGACATAGGCGGTGAGTCGACCCGCCCTAATTATGAGAGGATATCGGATGATCAGGAGATAGAAAGGGTCGCTCCGATCATCGAGGCGATTTCCCGGAACATAGAAATTCCGATATCGATTGATACCTATAAATCAAAGGTGGCCAAGGAAGCTGTTAAGGCAGGGGCCCATATATTAAACGACATTTGGGGAGGCAAAGCCGATTCCTTGATGGCAAAAGTTGCAGCGGAATTTGGTGTGCCGATTATTTTGATGCATAATAGGGATAATATGGATTATGGTCATTTCATTCGC
>NZ_PHNG01000182.1:0-901 GCF_002803435.1 Bacillus sp. mrc49
AGATCATGCTTGCGCTGCAGAATACACCAGATCCTAAATTGGAGCTTCCAGGGGTGCAATCCAATCTGAAGCTATACAGCGTAGGTGCTTCGAAGTTCGATTTGACCATGGAATTCCGAGAAGTGCATGCTGAAAATGGCAGTCCGGATGGAATCAGCGGGTTCCTTGAATATAGTACAGATCTCTTTAAGCGGGAGACTGCCGAAATGCTAATCTATCGTTTATTAAGGCTATTGGACGGCGCCCTTTCGGAACCCGATCAGCATATAGGGCTTTTGGATATACTGGCACCTGAAGAGCGTCAAAAAATCCTTGTGGACTGGAATGGAAATTCCGATGAAAAAGAGCAAGCGAGCATACCTTCACTGCTTGAAGAACAGGTGAAAAAGTATCCTCACCATATTGCCTTGGTATATGGGGAGACTTCATTGACATATGAAGAGGTGAACAAAAGGGCGAACCAGCTTGCCCGCCTGCTCATTGCGAAAGGGATAGGACCGGAGCAATTCGTCGCTTTGGCCTTGCCTAGATCATTGGAAATGGTTATCGGCCTGCTGGCTGTACTCAAGGCAGGGGCCGCATACCTGCCTCTGGATCCAGAGTATCCAGCGGACCGGTTATCGTTCATGCTCTCTGATGCCCAGCCTGCATGTGTTCTGACCGATTCGAGTGTAGCATCGAAGCTGCCTGAGATGGCTGATATTAGGCAAATCATCCTGGATGAAGCGAGTACCATTGAAGAATTAGAGCATCATTCGCCGATCAATCCAACGGATGTTGACCGCATCCGACCGTTATCGCCTTTGAATTCGGCGTATATTATCTATACTTCCGGTTCAACCGGTGTACCAAAAGGGGTTGTCGTTCCGCACCAGAATGTAATCAGACTATTTGGATCGAC
>NZ_PHNG01000183.1:0-901 GCF_002803435.1 Bacillus sp. mrc49
ACGCCTGGAGGTGGCCGTGATCGGCTCGGAGCATGAAGTGTTTTCAGAAAGCGCCCTCGTGCAGATTGCCGGCCGGGTTGGAAGAAGCTTGGCCCACCCTTGCGGCACGATCACTTTTTTTCACTATGGTAAAAGTAAAGCGATGATCGAGGCGATCCATCACATCCGAATGATGAATGAGGCTGCCCTGAAAAGGGGGTTGCTCGATGCGTAGATGTTTGGTTTGTGATGAAGCGATGAAGGAGGCCCTGACATGGGGAACATTGCTTAAGCGGGGCGAGGCCAAGGCGATCTGCAAAGGATGCGAGGCGAAACTGGATAGGATAACCGGGGAGAGATGTTCATTGTGTTCAAGGGGGATGGACGGCCATTACAGCGGTGGGGGCACCTGCTTCGATTGCTCAAGATGGGAAAGGGATAAGGAGTGGTCCGGCTATTTGTCCAAGAATATATCGCTTTTTCACTATAATGAACACCTGAAAGAAATCATCGCCAAATATAAGTACCGCGGGGATTATGCATTGGCAGCGATTTTCGTTCCCTATTTGAGGGAGGTGCTGCAGGATATGGAGCATGACCTTGTGACGTGCATCCCGCTAAGTGCTGAACGGCTAAGGGAGCGGGGGTTCAACCAGGCACAGGCTTTGGCGGATGTTATTGGCATTCGTACAGTCGAGGTACTGACTCGGATCGATACGGAAAAACAATCAAAAAAATCAAGACATGAAAGAATCACGCTGCCGCAGGTTTTCCAGGTCATCAATGAGGAATTGCTGCGGGATCGATCGATTTTGGTCATCGATGACATTTACACAACCGGCACGACACTCAGGCAGGCTGCCAAAGCCTTGAAAAACGCTGGGGCGAAAGCCGTATCATCGATCACTTTGAGTAGGTGAAA
>NZ_PHNG01000184.1:0-899 GCF_002803435.1 Bacillus sp. mrc49
GATGGGAAGATGTCCAAATCAAAAGGGAATGTGGTCGATCCCGTTACCTTGATTGATCGTTACGGCTTGGATTCCTTACGCTATTACCTATTGCGTGAAGTTCCCTTTGGTTCTGACGGTGTGTTCACTCCTGAGGGGTTTGTCGAACGAATCAACTTCGACCTGGCTAATGATCTAGGCAATTTGTTAAACCGAACGGTGGCAATGGTCAATAAGTATTTTGATGGTGTGATCCCGAGCTATCAAGGATCGAATCGTGAATTTGAAAAAGCCTTGCTGGAAATGAATCATGATACGGTTGGCAAGTATGAGGAAGCGATGGAGAACATGGAGTTTTCAGTTGCGCTGACGTCCATTTGGCAGCTTGTGAGCAGGACGAACAAATTCATTGATGAAACACAGCCATGGTCGCTTGCCAAAGATGAAGCAAGAAAAGAAGAGCTGGCCAGTGTTATGGTTCATTTAGCGGAATCTTTACGCAGGACGGCCATCCTTTTGAAGCCTTTCTTGACGCAGACGCCGGAAAAAATCTTTGCCCAGCTTAGCATCCAGGATGAAGTGTTAACTTCATGGGATAGCTTAGCGGAGTTCGGCCAAATCCCTGCGGAAACGAAAGTGTTGAAGGGCGACCCGATCTTCCCTCGTTTGGACATGGAAGAGGAAGTTTCATATATTAAAGAGCAAATGCAAGGCGGTGCCGAGAAAGCGCCTGAAAAAGCGGAAGAGCCCATTCCGGAGGTTGATGAAATCACGATAGATGACTTTACGAAAGTGGAGCTTCGTGTGGCCCAGGTCATCGAAGTAGAACCGGTGAAGAAGGCGGATAAGCTTCTGAAACTGCAGCTTGATTTAGGCTATGAGAAACGCCAAGTCGTATCTGGCATTGCCCAGCACTATAA
>NZ_PHNG01000185.1:0-898 GCF_002803435.1 Bacillus sp. mrc49
TACTTGGATATAAGCCGGAGCGGTGGACAGCCGTCGATTCGCTGACGATCGGGAAATATATGGCCTTTGATTTAGGCGGAAACTGGGAGGACCAGGCGTTCAGGCAGTATTTGCTGCAAACGTTCCCGAAGGAAAAGGCGTATGATTTATTTCCGGATTATCCAAAGAGTGCTCCTTATATCATCAGTAAGGAGGAGCTGGATATTGAAAGAAGTTTCGCAGCGGCCGTCATTCCGTATGAATTCAACGGCAGCAATAATTGGGTCGTTTCGGGCAGTAAAACCGATTCGGGGAAACCTTTATTGGCGGATGATCCACATCTTGGGCTGGCCACACCGTCCGTTTGGTATCAAATGCATTTGGAAGCCCCGACAGTCAATGTGAGCGGCGTGATTTTTGCCGGAATTCCGGGGATCATCCTCGGCCATAATGAAAAGGTCGCATGGGGAGTGACCAATACGGGACCGGATGTCCAGGATTTATTCATTGAGAAGAGAAATCCGGAGAACGAGAAGGAATTCGCTTTCAAGGATAAATGGGAAAAAGCTGAAATCGTGGACGAGCCAATCAAGGTGAAGGATGGGAAAACCCTGGATTATAAGGTGACCGTTACCCGTCATGGACCGGTCATCTCCGAGTTTGCCGGCAAAAGCGGCAAAGATACGGTCCTTGCCTTAAGGTGGACGGCACTTGATCCATCTGCGGAGCTTGAAGCGGTATTGAATATGAATAAAGCGGAAAACTGGAACGATTTCGAAAAGGCTCTCTTGAAATTCGAAACGCCGGCGCAGAATTTCGTCTTTGCGTCCACCGATGGGACCATTGCCTATAAGGCGAACGGGAAAATCCCGATCCGGAAAAAGGGCGATAGCATGCTTCCTGTTCCTGGCTGGACGGA
>NZ_PHNG01000186.1:0-897 GCF_002803435.1 Bacillus sp. mrc49
AAATCCTCCAAGGAAATCTTGCTCGCGCTTGAATTCCTCCTGTAGTATTCAACGACTGGATCGCCCTTCTCCACTTTGGATTTCAGCTGGAATCCTGTTGGATGATGCGGGTCGGTTAAGACATGGGAGACATCCACGCCTTCGCTTGTTAGCGTTTTCAAAATCATCCGTCCGAATGAATCATCTCCGACCTTGCTCATCCATGCCGTTTTGATGCCTAACCTTGACAGGCCAATCGCTACATTGGTTTCGGCCCCTGCCACATAGCGCTTATAACGCATGCAATCATCGAGGCTGCCCGTATCATCGGCAATGAACATCGCCATTGCCTCTCCCATCGTCAGTACACTAAGCTCTTTCATGGCTGACCTCCTGTTCCATTTTCATGAGTGAAATATACGTCGCTGCATTTTCCAATGTGACCGGAAATTCAATCGCTACCGGACAAGCTCCCTTAAAATTCCCCAATAGCTCCATTACCTCAGGCAGCAGCGGCATCGATACTGGCTCGGTCACCCACCCATCATGTACCCGCTTCACCTGCTTCAAATGGATATAAGCCACATAACCTGCCAACTCTCGTGCCGCCATCAACGGCTCCTCATCTGTATACAGCCAGTTGCCCGTATCAAATGTCATTTCAATCGGCATATCCAATGTTTTGCATCGGCTCAGGAAATGAGTGATTGTCTCTACATTACCACCGCCAGACGTTTGATCGTTCTCGATGGTGATCGCCAGTCCATCATTTGGCCGGTTTTCCGTCAGTACCTCACTTACGTAACTCATATTTGTTTCCTTCTCATGGTAGGAGCCTAGAGGCAGCTTTAGCAAATCAGCTCCCAGTTGTTGCGCTTCCCATGTTAGTTGCTTGAATCCTTGTTCATTCAGTTGGTG
>NZ_PHNG01000187.1:0-897 GCF_002803435.1 Bacillus sp. mrc49
AGCTTACCCCGAATATAACCGATATTACGGTCACTGCAGAAGCGGCAGTTCGCGGGGGAGCGGATGCAATCAGCATGATCAACACAATCAATTCTTTGGCAGGTGTGGATATCCATTCGTGGAATACGATACCACATGTTGGCGGTAAGGGAGCACATGGGGGGTATTGTGGTCCGGCGGTGAAGCCCATCGCCTTGAACATGGTGGCAGAGTGTGCAAGAAATCCAAGGATCGATCTTCCCATCTCCGGAATCGGGGGGATTTCCAATTGGCAGGATGCCGTGGAATTTTTATTGATGGGTTCGACGGGGGTGCAAATATGTACGGCTGCCATGCATCATGGTTTTAGGATAGTCGAGGACATGCTTGAAGGTTTGTCCAATTACCTCGATGAAAAAGGGATTGCCTCAGTGATGGATATTGTCGGTAGATCCGTACCGCGATATTCCGATTGGGGGAACTTGGATCTTAATTATAAGGTAGTGGCCCGCATCAATAATGATGTATGCATCAACTGCAATAAATGCCATATTGCGTGTGAAGACACCTCACACCAGTGTATAGATATGTTAAAGGACTCGGCAGGCAGCTCCTTCCTGAGGGTGCGTGAAGAAGATTGCGTAGGCTGTAATCTTTGCTCTATCGTATGTCCGGCCGATGGGGCAATCGATATGATCGAATTGACAAATGAATTACCGCCGATGACGTGGAATGAACGCCAAGCCTATCTTGGCGGCATAGAAAATGAAAGTGTTGATTTCGCAAAATGATGGAGGGGAAGAACATGAAGAAAATCATAAAAAACGGAACGATTGCAACCGCTGCGGATACGTATCAAGCCGATATATTAATTGAAAATGAGAAGATTGCCATGATAGGCAAGGATTTGACCGCAGA
>NZ_PHNG01000188.1:0-896 GCF_002803435.1 Bacillus sp. mrc49
ATCGCTACATTCCATGAGAAATGATCGGTCAGCACGCCGACAATCAGCCGGCCGGCCAAGCCTCCGATGCTTGAGCCGCTCACATAAATCCCCATCACATACCCCAGGCTTTTTGGATGGAATTCTTCATTGATATAGGCCATGGCGATGGCCGGGAAGCCGGCAAGCACTGCTCCTTGAATCGCCCGTATGGTGATCAGGATGTATAGATCATCCTGGATGAAGCTGACGCATATGGATAATAAGGCAGATAACGTGAGCGCTGTCCCCATTATTTTTTTTCGATCGATGTTTTCAGAGAAAAAGGAAACGAGCAATAAACAAATCGCAAGCGCCCCTGTCGCAAAAGATAATGTCAGGCTTGCCGTTGCAGGGGAGACGCCGAATTGCTTGGCGAATACCGGAATGACAGGTTGCGTACTATACAGATCGGCAAACGTTACAAAGCTGCCAAGAAACAAAGCCAAGATTGTCATCTTGAATGATTTACCAGCTGGCTCGATATAATTCAATTTCATTCAGACCCTTCACGATTTAAACTTTCCCCCTATGTTAATACGAACGGACCCCGTTGTCTATTTTGCCGCATGAAGCTTTCCGCTTCATGAAAAAACCCTTCACCATAAGGAGTGAAGGGTTTTAAGTCCATATTCCGTTTAGCCTCCGGCCCGCTCGCTCTTTTTAAGCAGCCAGTATACGGGCATGCCGATAACGAGGATGATTAACGAATACAAGGCATCCAGCGGGGTATCGATCAATGTGCTTGCCACAATATATACGGCACCAGCAATCGCTACAATGGGAATGATCGGGTATAGCGGAACTTTATATGTTTTTGCGTGCGGATCTCTCTTGCGCAGGATGAAGACGGCAAAGAAAGCTAATCCATAAAAACA
>NZ_PHNG01000189.1:0-896 GCF_002803435.1 Bacillus sp. mrc49
CTTCGACTTTTTCCATTTTGTCGCCATTTTTCATGGCTTTTGCCGTTTCAAGCCCGGAAGTCACTTTACCGAAAACGGTGTGAACACCGTTAAGATGCGGTTGTGGTTCATGCACGATGAAGAATTGGCTTGAGCCTGTGTCTTTTCCGGCATGTGCCATCGATAAGCTGCCCGCCTCATGCTTGTGAGGGTTTCCAGCTGTTTCACATTTGATTTGAGTGCCGCTTCCGCCTGCACCAGTACCTGTTGGATCTCCGCCTTGACTTACGAAACCAGGGATGACACGGTGAAAGACCACGCCATTATAAAAGCCTGTGTTCGCCAGATTTTCGAAGTTCGCTACTGTGTTTGGTGCTTCGTTCGGGAAAAGATCGAATTCAATCTTTTCTCCATTTCCCATTAGTATGTATCCTTTTTTAGCCATGTAGAACATCTCCTTTAATATGAACTGAATCAATTCTAATAGTACCATTTTTCGAACAAGAATGAAAAGCGGACGCTACTTATTTCGAACTGTCTCATTATACATATCGATGTAATTTCTTTTATAATGAGGAAGATTGATGATAAAAGGAGGAACGAACCGTGACACAACGATTTGAAGCATTAGTCGTAAACAAGCAAGGAGATCAGTTTACCGTAAATATCCAGCAACTATCACTTGATGACCTGCCGCAAGGCGAAGTGCTCATCCGTGTCCATTATTCCGGGGTGAACTATAAAGATAGCCTAGCCAGCATTCCGAATGGAAACATCGTCAGCACTTATCCGATCAGCCCAGGAATTGATATGGCAGGGGTGGTCGTTTCATCTGAGGATTCACGATTCCAGGAAGGGGACGAGGTCATTGCCACCTCTTACGGAATCGGCGTATCCCAATCAGGCGGCTACAGCCA
>NZ_PHNG01000190.1:0-895 GCF_002803435.1 Bacillus sp. mrc49
CGCGACAAATTCGACAAACTCTTTGACCAGCTTTAGTTCGAGGGACTTTTCATGATATAACATCCACGTATTCCGGATAAGCGGGTTTCCTTGCTCATCCCTCAGCTCCATTTGCCTTAAGGATGGGTCGTGCTCCAATAAAACACTGGGAAGAATTCCATACCCGAGGCCATTTTTGACCATTTCCTTGCATGTATCCCCTTTGTCCACCTCCATCCCAACTAACGGCGGACCTTGAAAATTTTTCCTCCACCAATTATCGATCATCGTTTTCAGGAGTGCATCGGTCTTGTAATCGATTCTCGGCAATGAAGCCAGGTCCCCGACTTCGACTTTTTCCTTGGAAGCAATGCAAATCGTCTCCTCAAAAAGATGATGCTTAGCTCCTGACCACTGATAATCGCCCCGGACGATCCCGACGTGAACTTCTTCCTTGTAAATGAGGTTCAGTACTTCCTTGCTCCAGCCTGTAGTCACATGGAAATCCACCTGCGGGTATCGTTCACGAAATTTTTTCAGCAATCCGGGCAGCTTATGCAGCGTAATATAATTGGAGACGCCCAGCCTTAATGTTCCACTGATCTCCTGTCCCATATTGAACGCCGTCTCTTTGATTTGCCTCAACCTGATCAGCATCTCATCAGCACAGATCGCCAAATATTCCCCTTGAGGGGTGAACTGCACTCCCCTTGTTCCCCGCTCGACAATCTTCAAATTGAACTCCTTCTCCATCTGCTGGATCCTTTTCGTTAAAGAAGGCTGCGAGATATATAAGCTTTGCGCCGTTTTAGTGATATTCTTATGTTCATGCAATATCTTTAAAATATGCCAATCCCTTTCATTCATGGAACTTCCCCCGATCGCTTTTTTCAAGTAGGGATATTCCCTACAAATA
>NZ_PHNG01000191.1:0-893 GCF_002803435.1 Bacillus sp. mrc49
AAAAATGCTGATTTCAGCTATGCCTTCCAATGCAGATTGAATGGCAATAGGAGTGGCAGCCCCGCCAGAACCGATAAGCGTCATTTTCTTTCCTTTAATGTCTATACCATGTTCTTTCAGGTTCCGGGTATAACCCATTCCATCAGTGCTGTGACCAACGAATTTCCCATCAACATTGACAACCGTATTAACAGCTCCTGAGAATTTGGCGCTGTCTGCCAATTCATCAAGATATGGAAGGATTTTCATTTTGTTCGGCATGGAAACGTTAAACCCTTTTACGTTTAACGCGCGCATTCCTTTCACAGCATCTTCAAGCTTTTCATTTCCTACCTCAAAAGCTAAATAAGCGCAATTCAATCCCAATTGATCAAAAGCCATATTATGCATGGCAGGTGATAAAGAATGTCCGATAGGCGTTGCAAGTAAACCGACTAATTCCGTTTTCCCATTAATTCGTGCTAGATTTTCCATGTTGATTCCCCCTGGTTTAAATTGATAAGTTTATATAAATTCCTTCTTGGAAGAAATTCGACGGATTAAATATTTTGATCAATGATTTCCAGTACACTTCTTAATTGGCTCACCGGTATTTGTCCCGGAGCAGATGCTTCTTTTCCAGCCCCAAAGGTACAAGCAGATCCAAACACCGCACCCGCTAATCGACTGACCAAACCAGTACCCGCCATAGACATCGTTATGAACGGCCGGTCGGCATATTTTGTTTTCATCGTATGGGTGGCATCCAATAAAACAAGTAAATCACCAACACTTTGGGGCATTACGGCGATTTTCGGAATATGGGCCCCAAATTCCTGCATCTTACGCAGTCGGTAAATGATTTCTTCTTTTTCCGGTGTCTTATCGAAGTCGTGATTACACATTATTACGTA
>NZ_PHNG01000192.1:0-844 GCF_002803435.1 Bacillus sp. mrc49
CCTTCCCAAGGAATATGCCTCATCGATGAATAAGATCCCGCCAATGGCTTTCTTTATTAAATCCCTCGTTTTTTGGGCAGTATGACCGATATACTCTCCAACTAAATCCGCCCTTTCCGCTTCGATTAAATGCCCTTTTGAGAGTACATTCATTTTTTGAAACAACTTCCCGATTAAACGCGCAACCGTTGTTTTTCCCGTTCCGGGATTTCCTTTGAACATCATATGCAATGCTTGACGGCCAGTCTTCATTCCTTTAGCCTCGCGCTGTTTGTTGATGTAGATCCACGCATATATTTCTTTGATCATCCGTTTCATTTCTTCCATTCCGACCAGCGATTTCAGCTCCTCTTCGATTTCCCTCAGGGCTGCATGCTGGTGAGGTATTTCCTGTACCAAAATTTCTTTTATCGGCAGATCCTTTTGTAGCGTTTTTCTATTTTCCGCATTAAACACGATATTGATTTGCCCGTTATTTTTCATACGGATCGGTTGTTCCAATGCATTCACCTCTCCATCTTGGACCCTTGACTCCACGATTGCATTCTTTTTCCGATTTATGATGGGAATGCTTATGTAACATAAGCCGAAACTTTCCCCCGTCGGGAAATTCCCTTATTTCTTTTCGTGAATTCAGAAAATGCCAGGGTAAAATGCCAGCTTTCCTTTTCAACGGTGCATGATCACGACTGAATTCTTCCATTGAAACTATATTCCGACAAACTTCCTTCCAATTCGCCCGTTTAAACGGGGAATTGTCAATTCCTGCGGTTTCCCGGAAAATAATCGTCCCTAGATATATATTCAAAACACGTACGTAACATTATCGATTATTTGAAAAAAC
>NZ_PHNG01000193.1:0-888 GCF_002803435.1 Bacillus sp. mrc49
AGTTTTTCATGAATATAATCATGCGTTTTCTTATCAACGGGTTAGTATTGCTCGTTATTGACTGGCTTCTCGACTCCATCACGATCAAATCTTACGGTACAGCCCTGCTGGCGGTATTCATATTATCCATCATGAACTTGCTGGTCAGACCCATATTAAAGCTGATTACATTGCCGATCACCATCCTGACGTTTGGATTGTTTTCGTTCATTATCAATGCCTTCACATTCCAAATCACTTCCTACGTAGTCAGTGGCTTTGACATACATTCCTTTTGGGGAGCTTTAATCGGATCGTTATTATTGAGTTTCATTCAAAGCCTGCTCATAAAAAAGAATAAAAAAAACCGTCAGTAGGCTGCTGGCGGTTTTTTCGCATCCGATCGCCTTCATTAACAAGCTTCGATATTTCCCGGGCTATTCCCCTATATTCCGCCAGCCATCACTAGCTGTATTCTCTCATTTTTGACAAACCAGAAGGAAATAACGGGATCCATCCATAATCTTACATATACATGCCATTTCCCCTGGAAATGAACATGAATCGATTTATGGAGGAATAACATGTTCAGAAAACATGAACCAAGATTTATCCTATCCCTTTTATTCGTGCTTGCTTTCTTTATTCCCGTTCTCACCGACGCCTCATCATCCGCAGCGGCTGGAGCTGGCTCTTTGTCCTCTCCTTATTCCGTCGCCCAGGCCATTTCCAATCAAGACGGCGCAATCAAGACGGTCTCTGGATATGTGGTGGGTCAGCCCACTTCTGCCAATGTAGTCATAACGAGCGGCTATCCAAACGATTATGCCTTGGCATTAGCTGACAGCCCTTCGGAAACAAACATGGCCAACATGGCGTATATTCAGGTCCCCGCCTCTTTTCGCCCTG
>NZ_PHNG01000194.1:0-888 GCF_002803435.1 Bacillus sp. mrc49
AAATGGATTTGAGCAGGCGTCAGGCGTCAGGAAGATTGAGCGAGGTGATTGGCGAGAAAACGGTGAAAAATGATAAGTATTTCCGCACGCTTGGATTGAGACGGGCGGCAGAGGCCTCCTATGCAGCTTATACAAGTGAGGGCAAGGAAGCGTTGGATGTGTTTGCGGAGGGAGTCAATCTTTATATCGATGAGCTCAAGGAGAATGGAAAATGGCCGGTCGAGTTCACTTTACTTGGATATAAGCCGGAGCGGTGGACAGCCGTCGATTCGCTGACGATCGGGAAATATATGGCCTTTGATTTAGGCGGAAACTGGGAGGACCAGGCGTTCAGGCAGTATTTGCTGCAAACGTTCCCGAAGGAAAAGGCGTATGATTTATTTCCGGATTATCCAAAGAGTGCTCCTTATATCATCAGTAAGGAGGAGCTGGATATTGAAAGAAGTTTCGCAGCGGCCGTCATTCCGTATGAATTCAACGGCAGCAATAATTGGGTCGTTTCGGGCAGTAAAACCGATTCGGGGAAACCTTTATTGGCGGATGATCCACATCTTGGGCTGGCCACACCGTCCGTTTGGTATCAAATGCATTTGGAAGCCCCGACAGTCAATGTGAGCGGCGTGATTTTTGCCGGAATTCCGGGGATCATCCTCGGCCATAATGAAAAGGTCGCATGGGGAGTGACCAATACGGGACCGGATGTCCAGGATTTATTCATTGAGAAGAGAAATCCGGAGAACGAGAAGGAATTCGCTTTCAAGGATAAATGGGAAAAAGCTGAAATCGTGGACGAGCCAATCAAGGTGAAGGATGGGAAAACCCTGGATTATAAGGTGACCGTTACCCGTCATGGACCGGTCATCTCCGAGTTTGCCGGCAAAAGCGGCA
>NZ_PHNG01000195.1:0-882 GCF_002803435.1 Bacillus sp. mrc49
CCTGAATCTATTAAAAACCGTGTCCTTATCCGGGACTTTTATCCACTTTTCCTTCTGCCTGCGCCAATCTAGCAGCATCGATCGGCAAAAGTTATATATATATACCCAATAAAGGGGCATGAACACCTGAATGAAAGCAAATTGTATCTATTATACTTTATCATTTTATAGGCATTAAATCACCTTTTTCCTATTATTCTCATCTATGTATGAAGCAGAAGAAGCCTTCGAATATTTTTCGAAGACTTCCATCAATTACTGACTTATATAGTTTAGCGGATTTACAAGCGACCCGTTTTTATATACTTCAAAATGGAGATGGACGCCGGTCGAGTTCCCTGTTGACCCCATCATGCCGATTTTCGCACCCTTTTCAATCTTTTGTCCTGCTTTAACACCAATTGAATCGAGGTGGGCATACACGGTCTTATATCCATTGTTGTGGTTGATCGTTATCTTATTTCCATACCCGCCGGAGTTTCCTGCCGATTCAATAATTCCATGATCAGCTGCCGTGATCGTCCTCGTGGATGGACGGGCGATATCAATTCCCTTATGGAGTTTTCCCCATCGTTGCCCTTGCTTGCTGGAGATATAGCCCCCGTCTGCAGGCCACGCATATGTGCCGCTTCCTTGCGAAGGAATGACCTTCGTGCCTTTTTTGATGATTTCCGTTTTCGCCTTTTCCGTTATTTCTTTTTCCACGATCGTTTCACTGACTTTTTTACCATTCGTTTCGGAAACGTTATAAGTGAAGGCCTCGATTCCATCATTGCCCGCTTGTTCAATGATTACCTCTCCCTTGGGCAGTTCATCATCCTCCTGAACCTTCTTTTCAAAAGGAATCCGTTCTTCATCATATACTTCCCTTTCCACCATTAC
>NZ_PHNG01000196.1:0-882 GCF_002803435.1 Bacillus sp. mrc49
ATTTTTACTGATGCTTTGGCTGGGGGGAATTGCATTTGAAATTACCATCTCATGGTTCTAATCCACATTATCTTTACGAAGCGCTGGAAATTGAAATGCCTGGCTCGATCATCGACTTCAGCGCAAACATCAACCCATTGGGACCGCCTTTGCGAATCAAGGAACGCTGGTCCGGTTTTTTTGAAGGGGTCATGCATTACCCGGACCCCCATGCCGTTGAACTGACAAAAGCGATTGCAGAGAAAGAAGCGCTTCCCATGGCATCGGTTTTGGTAGGGAACGGTGGTGCAGAGATCATCATGCTGGTGGCCAACATTCTGGCCGATCGGAAGGTGTTGATCATCCAGCCGGCTTTTGCGGAATATGAGCAAGCTTGTTTGGCAGCTGGTTGTGAGGTCGACTTCCACCAGCTTGATGCTCCTGGTTGGCAGCTGGATGTGGCTCGCTTGATTCCGAGATTACGTGAATATGATGCGGTTTTCCTCTGCACTCCCAATAACCCGACGGGCGTGTCATTTGACCGTGGGGCTGTGATGGAATTGATCAGCGAATGCCAAAAAGCGGATTGCCTGGTTGTCATCGATGAGGCGTTTTATGATTTTACCGAGGACGCCTTTACGTTTGCGCCATTAATCAAACGATTTCCACATTTGCTTGTTCTAAGGTCGATGACGAAAATCTTTGCGATTCCGGGCTTGAGACTAGGCTATTTACTTGCCGAATGGAGCATCATCAAGACGGTGAAAAGCTATAAACCGCATTGGAGCGTCAACCAAGTCGCATTGGAAGTGGGCAGAATCTGTCTAGAAGAAGAGGCATATATAAGTGAGACAAAAGAATATATTCAATCACAAAAACAGAAACTATCCCGGTTTTATCGGG
>NZ_PHNG01000197.1:0-880 GCF_002803435.1 Bacillus sp. mrc49
GAACCTGCCACCTAAACAATGTACGGAGTGCGGAACCACCATCACCGAGCAAGCTGAATCGTATCTCTTGGAATGCGATCATTGCCTTTCCAATCGCGAAGACTAATCGACCGAAATATGAGGAGGAATCATGATGCAAACTAAAAACCCTATGGAGTTTTTCAGGAACCTGCCGCCTAAACAATGTACGGAGTGCGGAACCACCATCACCGAGCAAGCTGAATCGTATCTCTTGGAATGTGATCATTGCTTATCCAAAAAAGATGAGTATTGAAAAAGGATGCTGACATCCCATTGCCATATCCCCTATTATGATGTCAGCATTTCCCCCTCCATTCATCAGTATATGAGCTCCCATTTCATTTACCATGCCAAAAAGGATGTCCCTTGGACACCCTTCATGTTTATTTCACTTCCCCATATATTTATTCACATAATTCCCAGTGACGTCCCTGCTGCTGTACTGAAGGAAGTCCAATGCAAAAATCATGAATTCCAGGCCGAGACGCTTATCCGATCGCATGAAATCGGAGCCTAACAGTTTCTCTAGCTTTTCCAGTCTATGATATAGAGTTTGCCTTACAATGAATAGTTGTTTGGAAGTTTCCTGTTTAGATCCGTTACATGCAAGATATGACTTCAGGGTAGGCATTAACTCGCCATTGTTTTGCTTGTCATATTCAATGACAGGACCTAGGTACTCGTGCACCGTTTCCTCCAGGTTTCCATGTTTATTCAAGAGCGAAATCATGCGATGCATATGTAAGTCCTGATAAAAAATGCTCCTGTTCTCTTCTGGTAAACTATCTTGAAGCAGCAGGGTCTCGCGTGCCGTTTCATAGCTTTTATAAATCTCGTTTAATCTTTGTACATGCTTTCC
>NZ_PHNG01000198.1:0-879 GCF_002803435.1 Bacillus sp. mrc49
GTGTGCTCTTCCGATCTAAATTGAAGATAAGCATCCAAAAACGTCTGGACACCGAAAGTCGTCAAGGCACTTCCGAAGAATACAGGACTCAATTTTCCATTTGCGATGCTTTCTTCAGAGAATTGGTTGCCCGCTTCGGTCAGCAGCATGATTTCTTCCAAAGTTTGCTCATACAACTGGGAATCCTTAAGTGCATGATCGATTTCAAGTTCACCTTCAGCATTCAATGGAAGGAAACGCTCTTCGCCCTCCGTCTTGAACTGTTCAATGCGATTGTTGAATCTATCGTAAATGCCGACGAAGTCTTTTCCCATTCCAATTGGCCAGTTCATTGGATATGTCTCGATGCCCAATACCTCTTCAAGCTCGGCAAGCAACTCAAGAGGCATTTTACCTTGACGGTCCATTTTGTTGATAAACGTGAAAATCGGGATACCCCTCATTCGGCATACTTTGAATAATTTAACCGTCTGATCCTCGATTCCTTTTGCCGAATCGATGATCATCACGGCGCTATCAACAGCCATCAGTGTACGATAGGTGTCTTCACTGAAGTCTTGGTGACCTGGTGTATCAAGAATATTCACACGGAAATCATCATAATCGAATTGCATGACGGAGGATGTAACGGAAATTCCACGTTGTTTTTCAATCTCCATCCAGTCACTTGTTGCATACTTGCCAGTTTTTCTCGCTTTAACTGTTCCGGCATCGCGAATCGCACCGCCAAACAGCAATAATTTTTCGGTCAAAGTCGTTTTCCCGGCATCCGGGTGAGAGATGATTGCGAAGGTCCGACGCGATTGGACCTCATCTTTTAATGTAGTCATAAAATGTTCCTTTCGTTAGTGGAGTCAACAATTTCGAGAAAAATTTATA
>NZ_PHNG01000199.1:0-878 GCF_002803435.1 Bacillus sp. mrc49
CGAGCATCCGGCAGAACGCGCAGCAGAGGACCTTGTGATTCCTGCATGTGAAGGGACAGCGAGTTCCGAATTGGTACGCTCCGCGATGCAGGCAGTGGAACAGGGCGGCAAGCGGCTCTTCGTTTTCGAAGTGGAAACGGAAACTGTTTTGCAAGAAGAACTGGCAGGGGTGTTCGGGGTGTTTTTGCGAGAGGGGGAATCAGGGTGAAAACTGACGTATCGGTTGTCGGGGAAGGCGTATTGGCCGACCAGGTTCATCGGGACTTATCCGGCACATACCAGGTCCATCGCCTATCCGATTTCACGGCAGGAATTCCTAAGGACACCGCTTTGCTCCTGGTGCTGCAGGATGCCTGGGATCCCGCCGTCCATTTGAAGGCGGAAGAGCTGGCAAGGTCACAAAACATCCCTTGGCTGAGAGGGTTCGTATCGTTTGGAGAAGGTGTGGTCGGCCCGCTGGTGCGAGCGGGCATACCCGGCTGCTCCCAATGTGCCGACCTGAGGCAGCTCATGGCCGGGCGTGACCGAAAGGAAATGTGGGGCATCAAAAAGCAGCTCCTGGGAAATGGCGGGATCGGGCGGGATGCCGCAGCGTCGCGCTCAGGTCTGTTGCAGATGTCTCATTTGATTGGGGAGGAAGTAAGGAAGGCGATGAGCGGCGATCAGCCCCGTTCTGAGGGGCGGGTGGCATTCATCCATCTGAAAACGCTTAATGGGTCATGGCATTCGTTTTTACCTGATCCATTGTGTCCGATTTGCAGTCAATTGCCCGATGACTCGATGAATCGGGCAAGGATATCCTTGCAGCCAAGTCCGAAAATCAGCCCCGGCAGTTACCGTACCCGTTCAATGGAGGACCTGGGTAAAGTTTTGGCCAG
>NZ_PHNG01000200.1:0-878 GCF_002803435.1 Bacillus sp. mrc49
TAACGGAGCTATTGGCGGCGTGAATTGGATCCTAAAGAAAATAGGTACTGATAAAAAGTTAGACACATGGAACGCCCCTAGATTCGCAAGAGGGACAGGGAAAGACGGACATAAAGGCGGTTTAGCTTATGTAGGTGACGGCGGCGAAAAGGAGCTAGTACGACTACCAAACGGCAAAACATTCTTAAGCCCGGCGACTGATACCCTTCTAAACCTTCCTAGAGGCACGCATGTATTTAGCGGCTCACAAACAAAAGCAATCTTAAACGGGCAGATACCAGCCTTTAAAGGCGGCACTATTAGCAATCTCTTTAAAAGTAGCAAAAACCTATTATCAAAAGGAACTTCGGCGGTTAAAAACGCAGTAGGCGACGTATGGGACTGGATGGATAAACCGGCCGAGCTTTTGAAGACAACGTTAAATAAACATGTGAATTTAGATTCGATCAAAGGCCTTCCCTTGGATCTTGCAAAGGGCGCGGTAAATATGGTTAAAGATAATGGCGTATCTTACATTAAAAAAATGTTCGATTTTGGGATAGGGGATATGGGTGATATTGGCGGCGGCGGAGCTAATAAAGCGAAACAATGGATTTTAAAAGCCATGTCGATTACTAATACACCAAGCAGCTACTTAAAGGGCCTTATGTTAATCGCCAAGCGTGAAAGTGGCTACAACCCTAAAGCCATAAATTTATGGGATAGTAATGCCAAAGCGGGCCATCCGTCACGCGGATTATTTCAAACAATACCTACAACCTTTGCCGCGCATAAAAAAGCAGGAATGGACAATATTTATAATCCAATTCATAACGCGGTAGCGGCTATTCGATACATGATAAGTCGCTATGGATCTATTGGGAATGTACCAGGATTAA
>NZ_PHNG01000201.1:0-875 GCF_002803435.1 Bacillus sp. mrc49
GCAAAGCAGCCGTTAATGAATACCTGCAATCGACATCACATAAGGATGTATTCGTTGTCGGTGACAGCGCCCTTGCTTTCCCTCCAGAAGGCGGACGTCCATACGCGCCAACTGCACAAAACGCATGGCAAATGGGTGAGCTTGTCGGGTATAACCTCTATGCAGCCTTCGAAGGCAAGAAGCTTGAAGTATTCGCACCTGTAAATTCAGGTACGCTTGCGAGCCTTGGCCGTAAGGATGCCGTGGCAACCGTCGGAGCCAATAACACATCCCTGAAAGGCCTGCCGGCCACTTTGATGAAGGAAGCAAGCAATATCCGCTACCTATCACACATCAAAGCGCTATATAGCTTAGCGTATTAATTCCGTACAATTGTGCCGCATCCGCGGTACACGCCCTTTATTCCCGAATCTGGGGATAAAGGGCTTTTTTTTACGATTAAAAAGACAGGTCCCTTGAGAGGACCCGCCTGTTTCTTCACTCGATATTACTATGCTTGGAATAAGTCGACTGGTGGCTTATGGATTGGGACAATGAATAGTCCAGGCATATGGCATCACACAAAACATGTACGCATTGATCAAACAAGGAGCTTAGCGGCTGGACGCTTTCCGTTTCATGACTCAAGCGGTTTTTCGTAGCAGCAGGGACCACCAAAACCTCATCGGAAACGTTCGCTAATTCGGATTGGTCATTTGTCGTGATGGCGAACACCTTGCAGCCTATTTCCCTGCCTTTCATGGCTACCGAGACCACACTTTTCGTCGTGCCGCTCCCGCTGATGGCTATGATCAGGTCGCCGTTCGCGATCGAAGGCGTGATCGTCTCCCCGACCACATATACGTTCAAGCCAAGATGCATCAAACGCATCGCGA
>NZ_PHNG01000202.1:0-874 GCF_002803435.1 Bacillus sp. mrc49
AAGGTGTAAGGGCATGAATCTTCGAGGATGCCCAAACCATCACGCGACGGTTTGGAGGGGTTATGTTGGGAACGAGACATTAAAAATTGGCGAGTTGGCGGAAATGGCGAAAGTTACGAAACGAACCGTTGATTATTATACAAACTTAGGTTTGCTTAAAGCAGAACGTTCCGCCTCCAATTACCGTTATTATTCACTCGGTGAACTGGAAAGGCTTCGCCTGATCGAGCGATATAAACGAAAAAACCTATCATTGGAAGATATAAAAGAATTACTTAAACAAGATTTGGAAACCGCATCAGCGATTGAAGAAACAGGACTTAAACTGAAAAGCAAATTGGATGGCTTGAACGAGGAACTTCAAGAAGTCATCACCTTGATCAAGCAGGACGAAAAAAATGAACTTCTTTTAAAAAAACAGATTTCCCATGAAAGCATGGCCTTAATCCAATCATTGTTAGTTTTGCTGGTATGATTGAAATTTATCCCCTATAGTTTAGTGTGCAAAGGTGCATGATAACGATATAGGCTAAATGGTTTTGGTGCATGCAGGAATGAAACTAACCATTTATACAGGAGGTGCTTGGGATTATACCGTGCATGTCCATTCCCTTTGTTTAAAGGATGGTCACCATGCCTGGTCAACCCGCACATATTGGAGATTTTTATAAAATTATTAGCAGTAGCTGTATTAATAGCATTGACCGCTTTTTTCGTTGCTTCGGAATTTGCCATCGTTAAAGTCAGAAGTTCCCGCATCAACCAACTGATTGAAGAGGGGCATAGAAGTGCTTTGGCAGCAAAAAAAGTAACAACCCATATTGATGAATATTTATCAGCGTGCCAATTGGGGATTACCGTAACGGCTCTAGGG
>NZ_PHNG01000203.1:0-871 GCF_002803435.1 Bacillus sp. mrc49
CCGGATGATCGACGTTGAAATTAGGCATGATCAAATCCAATAATGGAATCATGAAGAAACTGATCAAACCAATCACCAGCATCGCCCCGACAAACGGCCCGATGGAGAAGGCAAGCCGGGTGCATGCAGAACAGAAGAATAACAGCAGGACGGTGAAAACGGTCCATTTAATCTCCTGCATATCCCCCAAAGGATATATTTTCAAGCCATAGATGCTGATGATCAAACCTACAATTAAATTCAATAAAGCGTTCAGTGCTGCATGGACCATCATTGGAAGGGATCCATAATGATGCAGGAAGAAACCGATCAATAAGCCGGAAATGAGGATGATCACCAACATGACGATCGGCGGGATATTGACCTTTTCCTGCTGAAGGACTTCTCCGCTGATTTGAACGGGATTCGCTAAATACTCATAAACATACCCATTCTGCTGATCATCGACTAGCGTGTTATTCAAGACACTGTATACGTCCGTCTTGATTTGAACGGTCGAATCCACGTTTTTTGACCAATTATCATTAAGCTGATCGGCCCTTTCCTGTACGGAGCCCACTTTCACTTGCAGGTCGGCGGTATCCTTCGTAACCGTTTCTTGACGCTCGGCCACCGAATTGACAAGCTCGGAGATGAAGCCGACAGTTGTCGCTGTATTATCTTGAAGCGTTACAAACATTTCACCATCAAGGTTCAACGGCGGTTCCGTTTCTATTTCAGGTGGCTCCATATGATCCGACATTTGGGCAGATACTTCTTGAGCACGTACGGTAATTGCCGCCAACTCAGCTAACGTTGCTTCCTGCCCCGCTTTTACGTTTGCATCATATTCCTTCATAAAACCTAAGATGGAGTCGGAGAACACTCCGAA
>NZ_PHNG01000204.1:0-869 GCF_002803435.1 Bacillus sp. mrc49
TAGGCTGCAGCAGAAGCTTAGAGCTATTGCTAAACATACTGAAGCATTAGCTAATGAACTGGATGAAATTGACAAGGATAGATGTTCAGTGTGCGGTGGGGCCATTCATAGGACAATCTATTATGTTGATGGTATTGAAGCAAACTCAGTAACAGTTTGCCCTAAATGCGAGGACGATAAAGGATAATGCCTGAGTACAAGACAGAAGCACAGAAGAAGAAGTTCTATCGTACCAGTGACTGGAACAATCTAAGGCAGCAGGCGTTGGATAGGGACAACTACGAGTGCCAACAGTGTAAGCGTGACGGTCGAGTGCATGTGGACTCTAAGAAGGTTGAAGGTGAACGTAAGAGTGTAGAGCTCAACGTCCATCATAAGTATGAGATCGAACACTATCCTATGCTTGCTTTGGTATTGGATAACCTTGAAACGTTATGCCTTCAATGTCATAACAAGATGCATGATCGTGTGTTTGGCCAGACTAACAAAAAGAAATGGGATGATGAGAAGTGGTGAAGTTAGCAAAGTTAAAGTGTATAACGCCTGTTGTTATTTACGGGAGAAATGAAGATGGCTCTGCTGATCAATGCTTTGAAGAAGGAAAGGAATATCTATTCTGTTTCGATGCAAAGAAGAATGAGATCTTTACCTACAATGATGTGCAGCAGGTTCATTTCTTCTCGCTAGATGATTATTACACGGACAAACATTTTGTTGTTTTATCTCTCGGAGAGGCAGAATCGTTTGGATTAGATGAGTTCAATCTGAATCGAATGAAACGGCTATTCAAGGAACGGTATAATTTCGAAGAATAATTAACTGAGATACCCCCCGGTCAAAAGTTTCACTATTTTTTTGAAACCCGGGGA
>NZ_PHNG01000205.1:0-868 GCF_002803435.1 Bacillus sp. mrc49
AAAAAAACGTATTTACACCAATTGTTTAGATTTTTGCTGGTTTATTACAATTTAATTACTTATAATAGGAATATTGTTGCTATAACTTGGATAAGTGCCATTATTCACCGTAAAACGAAAAAAAGACGCTCTGCAAAGCGTCTCTAATGTAAAACTATTGATAGGTATTATTACTCTTGTTCCATGTTTGCTTCAAATTCAGTTAAAAACAGTCTAAGCGCTTGATTGATTGCCATAGTCTTAAAGCCTTTAGGTTGTTTTTTACTGAGTGCATTAAAACTCTTTAATAAATCTTTTTCGACTAAAAAAGTCGCCCTCTTATGTGTATCTTCAATACCTTTTCTATTCTTTTTCTCGTCAACTTCATTTTTAAATTTCCTGGCTGCTGCTTCTAATTTATCCTCTTTTACTTCAACTTCTGACACTGAGCTTTGTGTGTTTAATGATTTCTTTGCTTCTTCGGCCAAAGAGAATTGATTATTTAATTTTCCGTTACTCATAAATTAAATCCTCCAGTTCTTTATATAACAATTCATAAGTCTTTATCTTTTTGGTCTGCCGCTTTAATAGAGTAGCAGGCCTTTTAAAATAAGCGGTCGCATTTGGGAATTGTATTGTTCTAGGAATTAAAGTTTTAAACATTCTTATATTCTGTTTTTCTGCATAATTGTAAGCTTGCTCCAATAATTCTTTATGTAATTTTGTACTACTATCAACCATAGTTCCGACGATCCCTACTATTTCTAATTCAGAATTAACATTGGCTTTAAAATCGTTTACTACTTCTATTACGTTAATTAATCCATTTACGCCGAATAGTTCGGGCATAAAGGGAATAATAATTTGATCACTAACTTTTAATATATTC
>NZ_PHNG01000206.1:0-867 GCF_002803435.1 Bacillus sp. mrc49
TATAAATCCAAACGATATATACATAGAAAAAGCCGAGCTGCCAATATAAAAGAATGGCTGCGCGAGGTGGAAAGCGGCGAAATTAATATTTTCGATATGCCTGCAGCTGTTACGAGCGACTACCTTTCTTTATTGTCTTATAACTTCAACGATCTATTAGCAGCAAGCACATTGAAACAACGTGTATTAGGACCGCCAGCCGAAGAAATAGACGATATAATGGGGCGTTTTCCTTACAGACCGGACCGCTACCCATACCATGGGACAAGCCTGGCTATAGAACAACCAACAGGCAAGCCATACAACCCAATTAAAGATGGGTACGACTATTTTTATAAGCAAGATATTAATAACGGTGTGGATCATTACAGCTTGGCAAACTACCCCGAAACCCTTACTAAAACAGGTACCCGTAGCGGCACAGTGAAAACGAGCGATGGGTTTAAAGGAGTGAAAAACAGTGTTTATAAATAAACTGCGATTTATAGATAACGAGAAGCAGCAGCTTTATTTTAAGGCGCTGGCTTCTTTTTTGTTGCCCTTTTTCACCTCTGACTACTATTCAAACGAATTGGATTTACAACAGGACTTTACGAGCTTTCAAGATGACGAGTCCTATTTAGAGATATTAGAAGAAGGCTTAAACCATTGTGAGGATGCTTTAGGGATTAAGCTCGGTATTCAAGATTTAATCGGACTAACCCCGAAGCGCTGGAAGTTATGTCTAGTATGTGGCGACCCTTTTTTAAGCTATGACAAGTTCAATAAAAGTAAAATCTGCTACAGCACAACATACAAACGTTTTAAGGTAGGGCAGGGAACTTATTTTAAAGCAGCTCAGGAAGGGGCTAGTAAGTGTTATATGCA
>NZ_PHNG01000207.1:0-867 GCF_002803435.1 Bacillus sp. mrc49
AATTGCTTGTTAAGTTCAGTTTGCAACGCTTTGATCAAGGCCGTTTGTGTTTTAGGTCCGTTAATACCATCCTCAACAAGACCGGCATCATAACGGCTATTTAATGTTTTCTGGATGGAAACTATCGTGCTATCCCCTTTATTCTTGGAAGGCTCCTTGGTGACCTCTGAGGCCACCTCATCTTTTGGCTGCTCGACGACAACTGGTGTCTCATTATCCTTGAACTTTAAAGTAAGACTTGGCTTTTTACCTGATTGCATCTGCGCGTAAGATAATCCGCCCGTCATTTCCAAGTGAGGGTAATCTTTAAAGCCTGTCCAATCACCGCCCCATTTAAATCCTAGTTCTTTACCAATGGCAGCCACACGTCTCCATTTTGTACTAATGGTCCAGATTGCATTCTTCCCATCATCACTCACAATAAAAAAATCAATGGCTACCCCATAATTGTGGAAAGATTGTCCTGGCAAAGCTTTTGTCACAACCGGTTTTGAAAGGCTGCTATAATTTTTACCTTTGTAGCTGTAAAAACGCCCTTGGCCATATAGTGCTGCCTGTTCTTCCATAGAACGATAACCTGCGCTTATTTGAACGAAAATCCCTTCTTTATACGCCTGTTTAATCATTTCTAAGGCGGAAGCCTTCACCACTGAATTCATTCCAGAACCCATGTTTTTAATTGACCGATCTAATAAAGTTTGCAATGCTACTGTCATTTTCCATCGTCTCCTTTTAATTTAATTCATAATAAAAAGCCACCCGATGGGCAGCTTAAGATGTTTTTTCTGTTTGTTTAATGTTTTCTTGATGAACTTGCTGAATTTCTTTAATTAATACGGCTTTATCGATTTTTTCTAATAATGGATC
>NZ_PHNG01000208.1:0-866 GCF_002803435.1 Bacillus sp. mrc49
ACCAATAAAAAGAGGCCCTGCTTTACGCTTGATTTCTTCCTCCAAATATAAGGGATAAGCAAGAAGGAAGCAGGTGGATGGGCCGGATGATTTTTCGATATCGACTATATTGCTTATGCATTCGGGAACACCTTCCCCCCTTCGGTCCAGGTGCTTCCATTCATAGGCGATTCCCTTCGATCCGATTGGAAGCGCCTCCACTCCTTCAAGCTCACAAAGACTTTTATATAAGGATAGAGGGGCAACCCAATCTTGCTGTTTCAGCACGTCCTCCCCGACGAGCGGCCTGCCGATGAGGGCCATTTTCCGTGAATGGTTTGGCTGCCTTGCCAGGTCATTCCTTCGCTTGCCAAGGACGATGAGACCAAGAGCCGATTGAAGCAGCGGCATGTTCGTTTCCGTGCTTCCCGTAATCGGAAGATCCAGACCCAATTCGTCCAAGCCTTGCATGATACCTTTGCTCAAGCCCTCCCAAGCTTCATCGCCGCAAAAATTATGGAGGACGACCGATATGGGATTTCCGCCAACGCTTAAGCATTCCATGACGGCCACCCTGAAGGAATAATAGCCGACGATTTCATATGGAACCTGAACAAAATCGTTTTCCTTCAGTCCTATTCCGCCACTATTGTCACTTGATATTATCAATGATTCCGATTCGGAAAATGGCAAAACCAAGGAATCTCTCATGATATCGATCCATCTTTAAGTATCGATTTTCTCAAGATAGGCTCCAAGCGGGGCAGCAAAAGGGCCGCCAAGGCAATATTTATCGCCGATGCAGCTGTTAATCCCGGCACTGTCAGCATATAGAATCCGGGACTGACCAGAAACACAAACGGCAGGCCCAGAATGAATGAATTGCC
>NZ_PHNG01000209.1:0-863 GCF_002803435.1 Bacillus sp. mrc49
AACGGAAGGTGGCGGCACTCCTGTGGGAATTGCGCGTCTACGTGAGACCCGCAGGCTGAAAGCTGAGGTGGCTCAAGGACCGGCCCGCGGAAAGGGAGCGCCTGCAGTGCAATGAAACGGTCCAAGTACAGATTCCCCCATACTGTGGGCAATGGAGATTTCCACTTCTTGTTCACACAAAGAGGAATGAAACGGAAGGCGGCGAGACTCCTGCGGGAATTGCGCGTCCACTTGAGACCAGCAGGCTGAAAGCCGAGGTGGCTCAAGGACCGGCCCGCGGAAAGGGAGCGCCTGCAGTGCAATGAAACGGTCCAAGTACAGATTCCCCCATACTGTGGGCAATGGAGATTTCCACTTCTTGTTCACATAAAGGGGAATGAAACGGAAGGCGGCGAGACTCCTGCGGGAAATGCGTGTCTTCGTGAGACACCGCAGGCGCACAAGCGCCGAGGAGGCTCAAGGACCGCCCGTGGAAAGGGGAGCGCCTGCAGTGCAATGAAACGGTCATTGTATAAACTCACCAAAACTTTAGACGATGAAAGTCTAACCTCAACCTGAACGGGAAAACGGGATTTTCCCCGCCAAAACCCCAAAAATTTACAACGTTGATTTCTTGGATAATTTCGCCCTTCCCAAGGAGATACTAACAGAAATGACAAACTAGGAGAGTGCAGGAGGGAATAGAATGAATTGGACAGGATTGGCGTTGTTTATTCAGCTGTTTTTTGGGATTATTATTGGATTGTATTTTTTGAACTTATTGAAAGGCCAGCGGACCCAAAAGGTTTCGATTGACCGAGATTCACGAAAGGAAATGGACCAATTAAGGAAGATGAGATCCATTTCATTAACGGAACCATTGG
>NZ_PHNG01000210.1:0-859 GCF_002803435.1 Bacillus sp. mrc49
ACGATAGAAACCAATATTACCTCTACCGGCAGGGATTTTTCCATTTAGAATAATGGTTTTTCGTGATGAGTGTATATACATCAGCGTTCTGAATGTATCAAAAAGCGGACTTTGTTACATTCAAGGCGAATAGTAGACAAAAACAGGGAGGTTTATTTCATGGGTGCTAAACAGAAAAGCAAACAATTATTTGATTTGATGGATAAACTTCATGAGTGTAAAGAAGATATGGAATATCAGGTTGTTCATGTACGCTCTAATCGTCTAAATCATGTTGAAAAGAACGCTAAAGAAATCGAAAAAATAGCGATCGAACTTCAAGAGTTAGTTAAAGAAATGCGAAGGAAGTAACGTCACAGTCCCCGAATAAACTATTCATTAAGGAGGGTGTAAAAATGAAATGGATCCAATGTAACGACTTAGTATTCACTCATGAATTTGAATTAGAAGGTGATGAATCTACATCCATAACACTTGCAGGAGACATCGAAAAGGTTAAGTATAAATTACGGTTGTTGTTTGGTTCTGATGTTGAAATAGTTACATTTGAAGATTCGGAGTAACGCACATTACGTATTAACAGTGTACTGGACACATAAGACAGCCCGAATTCAATAAGGATTCGGGCTCGGATTGTGAATCCTATGCGGGGGAAAGAGTGTGGTAATTATGAGTAAAAAATTAGAAAAGCTATACGATAGATCGGGGCTATGGGAGACCAGATCGAAACAAGCAGCCACAAAAGGCGATTATGACAGGGCGGGGAAGCTCAGAACCAAAGCCCTGCAATTAGCCGCTGCAGCTCGTAGGATGGAAGAAAAGGAGAACTTATCGAATCATGAACATATTAGCATTAGAC
>NZ_PHNG01000211.1:0-858 GCF_002803435.1 Bacillus sp. mrc49
CCTTAAAGGATCGGCATCAAGAAGAACGTGTCGAAGCAGTAAAAGCTTTGAAATCCAATAAAGACTTATCCCAAAAAGATAAAGATGAAGCCCTGAAAAAATTAGATGAAAAGCATAAAGCTGAAATTGAAAAAGTCAAAGACGACAATGACCGCGTTAAGCAAATTATGAGTAATGCCTCTAAAGAAAAAAGAGCCCTTACTCGTGATGAAAAACGTGAAATTAACGAAATTAATGATCGTATGTATAATACAAAAATTAATAAAACGACCAAAAGTGAAGATGAAATAACCGCCATTAACAAGAGGCGAAGTAAGCAGCGTCATGATATTACCACAAAAGAAATGAATCAAACCATTAAAGCAGCCGAAAAAGAATTTAAAGATACGAAAAAAAATGCTGAGAAAAAACGTAATAGTAAAGTGCATAACGCTGAAGTACAATACAAAAAATTAGGCGTCATTTCCAAAGATGAATATAACAAAATTGTTAATAATGCAGACAAGGAAAGAGACAAAACCATCGAACAAGCTAGAAAGAAAAAAGAGGGTGTTATAAAGAATGCAACCCTCCAAAAAGATGAGTCCGTTAAAGCATCTAAAAAGCAAAAAGAGATAAACATTGAAAATGCTCAAAAAGAAACCCGTGGAGTAGGAAAAGCGTTTGAGGGTTTAAACAACTGGTTGAAGGGTGCGATTGGTTGGGTTAAACGTGTATTTGGAAATAAAGAAAAAACCTCTTCCCCACCTCAATTCAAACCCGGCAGCATTCCTGAAAATGCTAAAGGTACGTTTCAAGGGCCCTTTAAAGGCGGTTTATCTTTTGTGGGTGAAGAAGGGCCAGAGCTTGGATACTTAC
>NZ_PHNG01000212.1:0-857 GCF_002803435.1 Bacillus sp. mrc49
AAAGTGATAATTATTCCGTATCCAATCAAGAGGATTTGATGGAAACAATGAGCTCCGTATCCGATACATTCACGCTCATGCTTGGCGGCATTGCCAGTATTTCGCTGCTTGTGGGCGGGATTGGCATCATGAATATCATGCTGGTATCCGTCTCGGAAAGGACGAAGGAAATCGGGATCCGAAAGGCAATCGGGGCAAACCGGAAATCGATCCTTCTGCAATTCTTAATTGAAGCGGTCGTCTTGAGCTGCCTAGGGGGATTGTTGGGAGTGGCAATTGGATTCGGAATCGCAAGGTCGATTTCAGCTTTTTCAACATTAACGATTAGTTATTCATGGTCGGTGACAGTGTCTGCCTTCTTATTCTCGATATTGATCGGGATTGTCTTTGGCGTATTCCCTGCCAATAAGGCATCGAAATTGAATCCAATCCAGGCACTGCGGCACGAGTGAACATACAAATTATAAAGAAAGCGGCTAGGAATATGCCCGCTTTCTTTTGTATATGAAAAAGGATAAAATCAACATAAATAGCAGGTGAAACGGTCAGGGGGGAACTCTTCATGAAGATTTTGGTGGTGGAAGATAATGCTTCATTATTGGAATCAATCCGGCAAATTTTGGCCGATGAATATGAAGTCGATACAGAGACTAACGGGGAGGATGGGCTATTCATGGCCCTGCAAGGCATTTACGATATCATTTTATTGGATGTGATGCTTCCGGGAATGGATGGCTTCGAAATCGTCCGAAACATCCGGGAAGCAAAAATCGATACAAGCGTTTTGTTTTTGACGGCAAAGGATGGCCTTGAGGATCGTGTCAGAGGGCTTGAGATGGGCGGTGATGACTATTTAG
>NZ_PHNG01000213.1:0-854 GCF_002803435.1 Bacillus sp. mrc49
GGGCATTGGATGCGAAGGTTCGCAAAGAACTCAGGCGCTGGTTGAGAAGGCTTCATGATGAATTCAATGTGACGAGTGTGTTCGTGACGCATGACCAAGAAGAAGCGATGGATGTCGCCGACAGGGTGGTCATCATGAATGAAGGGAAGATTGAACAGGTCGGAACGCCCGAAGAAGTATATGATCACCCGATCAATCCATTTGTTTATGATTTTCTTGGAAGTGTCAATCTTTTCAAGGGGAACGTCCAACAAGGGAAATTGGTAACGGGGAATGTGGAAATGAATGCGCCTGACAGTGAAGATGGCGTCAGCACAGGGTATGTGAGGGCGCATAATTTCATTATCGAAACAGAAGCGTCAGGAAAGGATTCGATAGCCTCCATCATCGATCATATTCATACGATGGGAGCCATCGTCCGCATCGAAGTGATCCGCGAGGATACGAACGAACCGCTTGAAGTCGAGCTGACCAAAGAGCATTATATTCAGCTTGGATTAAGAAAAGGCGCAAAAGTGTTTGTCAGGCCAAAAGAGCTGAAAGTCTTTGTCGACTATATGGCTGGAATTTAAGCAAATGTCGAAAAACGAAGGTTTCGGAAAGCTTGTCTTTCCGAATCCTTTTTGATTTGTATGCTGTATCTGTAGCGACGGGTTCCGTTTTCCAACTTTCTCGATCGGGGCTTCCTGTATTGTTCTTTCCCAGTGACTCGATTTTTTATTGAAGACGAACAAGAGAGGCTCGTATTTGCATAGCAAACGATTCATGGCTCCGCAACTTACTATTCTAAAACCTGGAAGACTATAGGCAAATGGGTCTCTAGCAGAGTATTCATGCAGAGCGGATTGTAAGGA
>NZ_PHNG01000214.1:0-853 GCF_002803435.1 Bacillus sp. mrc49
ATTAAACCAGGCTTGGAAGATCTGGCCGTTTCGCGCACTACGTTCGATTGGGGCATCAAGGTGCCAGGAGATCCAAAGCACGTCATTTATGTATGGATCGCTGCCTTGACCAATTATATAACGGCCTTAGGATATGGAACGGACAAGGATTCTAAATACTTGAATTATTGGCCCGCTGATGTACATCTGGTCGGAAAGGAAATCGTTCGTTTCCATACCATTTACTGGCCAATCATGCTGATGGCCCTTGATGTACCGCTTCCTAAGAAAGTCTTTGCCCATGGCTGGCTGCTCATGAAAGATGGGAAGATGTCCAAATCAAAAGGGAATGTGGTCGATCCCGTTACCTTGATTGATCGTTACGGCTTGGATTCCTTACGCTATTACCTATTGCGTGAAGTTCCCTTTGGTTCTGACGGTGTGTTCACTCCTGAGGGGTTTGTCGAACGAATCAACTTCGACCTGGCTAATGATCTAGGCAATTTGTTAAACCGAACGGTGGCAATGGTCAATAAGTATTTTGATGGTGTGATCCCGAGCTATCAAGGATCGAATCGTGAATTTGAAAAAGCCTTGCTGGAAATGAATCATGATACGGTTGGCAAGTATGAGGAAGCGATGGAGAACATGGAGTTTTCAGTTGCGCTGACGTCCATTTGGCAGCTTGTGAGCAGGACGAACAAATTCATTGATGAAACACAGCCATGGTCGCTTGCCAAAGATGAAGCAAGAAAAGAAGAGCTGGCCAGTGTTATGGTTCATTTAGCGGAATCTTTACGCAGGACGGCCATCCTTTTGAAGCCTTTCTTGACGCAGACGCCGGAAAAAATCTTTGCCCAGCTTAGCATCCAGG
>NZ_PHNG01000215.1:0-853 GCF_002803435.1 Bacillus sp. mrc49
AATAAAAAGATTAAAGATGACACCACCAAACAATATACTTCTATGGCCAAGAGTGTTCTTTCATCCTTAAAGGATCGGCATCAAGAAGAACGTGTCGAAGCAGTAAAAGCTTTGAAATCCAATAAAGACTTATCCCAAAAAGATAAAGATGAAGCCCTGAAAAAATTAGATGAAAAGCATAAAGCTGAAATTGAAAAAGTCAAAGACGACAATGACCGCGTTAAGCAAATTATGAGTAATGCCTCTAAAGAAAAAAGAGCCCTTACTCGTGATGAAAAACGTGAAATTAACGAAATTAATGATCGTATGTATAATACAAAAATTAATAAAACGACCAAAAGTGAAGATGAAATAACCGCCATTAACAAGAGGCGAAGTAAGCAGCGTCATGATATTACCACAAAAGAAATGAATCAAACCATTAAAGCAGCCGAAAAAGAATTTAAAGATACGAAAAAAAATGCTGAGAAAAAACGTAATAGTAAAGTGCATAACGCTGAAGTACAATACAAAAAATTAGGCGTCATTTCCAAAGATGAATATAACAAAATTGTTAATAATGCAGACAAGGAAAGAGACAAAACCATCGAACAAGCTAGAAAGAAAAAAGAGGGTGTTATAAAGAATGCAACCCTCCAAAAAGATGAGTCCGTTAAAGCATCTAAAAAGCAAAAAGAGATAAACATTGAAAATGCTCAAAAAGAAACCCGTGGAGTAGGAAAAGCGTTTGAGGGTTTAAACAACTGGTTGAAGGGTGCGATTGGTTGGGTTAAACGTGTATTTGGAAATAAAGAAAAAACCTCTTCCCCACCTCAATTCAAACCCGGCAGCATTCCTGAAAATGCTAAAGGTA
>NZ_PHNG01000216.1:0-848 GCF_002803435.1 Bacillus sp. mrc49
ACTCGACGCTTAAAAGCCTCTTAACCACGATGAGATCCTCCCTATACACCGCAGTGGACGGAATCACTGGAAAAAACAATCTCAGCAGCCTGGGCATTACCACGACCAAGAATTACTTGGAGGGCGGCAAACTGACGATTGATGAGGACAAGCTTCGGGCAGCGATCAGCGAGGATCCCAATGCGGTTTATAATATGTTCATGGCTGATGGAGCGGAAAAAGGTGAAAAGGGACTGGCACGCCGTTTGCGTGATGATATACAATCTTCCATGAAGGTCATCACCGAAAAAGCCGGGAAGGCTGGATATGTGAATAATAATTTTACCATCGGGAAAATGGTCAATGGGCTGGATACGAGGATCTCGGCATTCGAAACAAAGTTAGCGAAATTGGAATCCCGCTATTACAGCCAGTTCACGGCCATGGAAAAGGCGATTCAAAAGGCAAATAGCCAAAGTTCATCGTTAGCATCTTATTTTAGTTAAGGCAATCGGGAGAGGAAGATAAATATGGCGATTAATAATCCCTATCAGTCGTATCAACAAAATTCGGTCAATACAGCGTCCCCGGGAGAGCTGACATTAATGCTATACAATGGCTGCCTGAAGTTCATCATGCTTGGGCGGAAGGCGATTGAAGCAGGAAATATCGAAGCGAAAAATACCAACATCATCAAGGCGCAGAACATCATCCATGAATTGATGGTGACGCTGAACATGGATGTCGAGGTGTCGAAGGAAATGATGAGTCTGTATGATTTCATGAATCGCCGTCTGATAGAGGCGAATATGAAAAATGATGTTGCTGCCTTGGACGAGGTGGAAGGACTCGTCACTGAATTCCGTAAT
>NZ_PHNG01000217.1:0-848 GCF_002803435.1 Bacillus sp. mrc49
GATAAATCCACGCCAATATAAGCGTCTTTCCCGGTTATAAAAGGTTCTAGCTCTATGGCACACGCTGCCCACTCTTCCCCTTTCAAAAAGCTTTCTTTACTGGCGTTTTGCCACATATTGAAATTCTTTACTACTGTCGGGCCAAGATCGTTTTTCGCGCGGGCTTCGGTCAATTTCTTTTTGATATTCTTACTCATTACGTCCTTACGTGCCGCAACTTCTAGTAGTGGATTCGATTTGATCCATAGCTTTTCTTTGTTGATCTCTTTTATGTCGTCCTGCTCGTAGCAGATAGCAAAATAATTATCGTTTATTTCTTCCCCGCTGAGGATCTTTTTAATATAGGGGTATTCCTGCGAATACATAGGGCCATTTAATTTAAAGCCAGCTGTTGAAATGATTAATATTAACGGCTGCGGTTGCTGGCCTTGTGAGCTTTCTAATACTTCCATCATTTCAGTCGTGGCGCTTGTGTGATACTCGTCTAAAATCCCTAACAGTACGTTCATACCGTCCAGGTTGTCAGTATCGCGCGACAATGGTTTTAAAAGACTGTCGTCGTTATCATAACGAATTTCATTTTGTACGATTTTCGTTATTTTTCGAATACCAGGGCTTATATTCCGTACTTTCTTAAGTTGGCTTACGATCATTTTATAAACTAGCTTCGCCTGGTCTTTTGAATTGGCCGTACAATAAATTTGTCTATCCAATTGCGGATATGCTCCATAAAGCAACTCATAAAGAGCTATTCCCGCAATTAAAGAGGACTTCCCGTTTTTCCGGGCCATTGAAATATAAGCCTTTTGATAACGTCTATAACCGCTCTCTTTGTCCACCCATCCATA
>NZ_PHNG01000218.1:0-847 GCF_002803435.1 Bacillus sp. mrc49
ATAAAATCCAAGGGATAGGTGCGGGATTCGTACCTAGTATCCTCAATACGGACTTATATGACGAAATCATTCAAGTCAATACCGAGGAATCATTCGATTATGCCCGCCGTGCAGCTAAAGAGGAGGGAATCCTTGGAGGGATTTCTTCTGGAGGCGCCATTGCGGCAGCCGTTAAAGTTGCTGAAAAACTGGGAAAAGGCAAAAAGGTCCTGGCCATCATCCCGAGTAATGGCGAACGGTACTTAAGTACTCCGCTATATAACTTTGAGTAATAATACTTTCGTTTAATGAGAAGCAAAGTCCCCGGTGGGCTTTGCTCTTCTTTTTGCAGAAAAAAGGTCTAGGCCACTGCTAATCTTCGCCGATGGCTTGCACTATGCGTGTGTAAATGGGTAAACTCTTAATATAGATTTCTTTAGGCGGAGGAGAACGTTGGATGTCATTAGCAGGAGCGACTAAACTTACATGCGGCTCATATGAATTGGATTACAGCAAGAAAACCTTAATTATGGGGATTTTGAATGTTACGCCTGACTCTTTCTCGGATGGCGGGAAATATAATCGGGTAGATGCTGCTTTGAAGCATGCGGAACGGATGGTGAAAGACGGTGCGGATATTCTCGACATAGGCGGTGAGTCGACCCGCCCTAATTATGAGAGGATATCGGATGATCAGGAGATAGAAAGGGTCGCTCCGATCATCGAGGCGATTTCCCGGAACATAGAAATTCCGATATCGATTGATACCTATAAATCAAAGGTGGCCAAGGAAGCTGTTAAGGCAGGGGCCCATATATTAAACGACATTTGGGGAGGCAAAGCCGATTCCTTGATGGCAAAAGTTGCA
>NZ_PHNG01000219.1:0-844 GCF_002803435.1 Bacillus sp. mrc49
CTAGGTGGCGGAATGGTTTGCATTTGCAAACAGCATTCAAGGAATAATAAAAGTGCTGCCAAATTGGATGGAACCTATTTTAAGATCATGTTTAGGACGGTGTTTGAACAGTATGGATTTCATGTTTTTTCCATGGAAATTCACCAGCAGCTTGTGTTCATATTAGGAGACAATCGCTCATCTGAAGATTGGAAATCGAGGGTGACAAGCGCAGTGGATCGCATGATGAAAATGGATCTGGGCAGCCGGAATCGTATGGGGCAGCTTTCGATGGGTTTTGGAAAGCATGTACAAAGATTAAACGAGATTTATAAAAGCTATGAAACGGCACGCGAGACCCTGCTGCTTCAAGATAGTTTACCAGAAGAGAACAGGAGCATTTTTTATCAGGACTTACATATGCATCGCATGATTTCGCTCTTGAATAAACATGGAAACCTGGAGGAAACGGTGCACGAGTACCTAGGTCCTGTCATTGAATATGACAAGCAAAACAATGGCGAGTTAATGCCTACCCTGAAGTCATATCTTGCATGTAACGGATCTAAACAGGAAACTTCCAAACAACTATTCATTGTAAGGCAAACTCTATATCATAGACTGGAAAAGCTAGAGAAACTGTTAGGCTCCGATTTCATGCGATCGGATAAGCGTCTCGGCCTGGAATTCATGATTTTTGCATTGGACTTCCTTCAGTACAGCAGCAGGGACGTCACTGGGAATTATGTGAATAAATATATGGGGAAGTGAAATAAACATGAAGGGTGTCCAAGGGACATCCTTTTTGGCATGGTAAATGAAATGGGAGCTCATATACTGATGAATGGAGGGGGAAATGCTGACA
>NZ_PHNG01000220.1:0-843 GCF_002803435.1 Bacillus sp. mrc49
AATACAGCCGGTACTCTGGAATTGAACATAGACGAAGTAGGGTTGTATTTTAAATGTTTTCTTCCTAATACAAGTTATGCCCAAGACGTTTACGAATTAGTGAAACGTAAAGATGTAAGTAAAATGAGCTTCGGATTTTTTACAGCGCCAAACGGTGACAAGTTCACCAAAGACGAAGGCGGCGGTTATCTCCGTACCATTTACGATATTAGCCAAATTTACGAAGTATCTTTATGTACCATTCCCGCCTATGCAGATACAAACGTAAGCGTAGCCCAGCGGAACCTGACGAATGTAGAAGATGAGTTTAAAAAAGCTCAAGATCTTTTAACCCTACAGCTAGAACTAGAAACATACTAAATTTTTATTTACTTGAAAGGTGGAAATTACATTGTTAACAGAAAAAATGAAACAGTTACGGGCTAAAATCGCAGAAAAGAGATCCGCAGTAAATACACAAGTAACCGCAGCAAAAGAGCGCGCGAACCTTGGAGAATTAGAAGCGGCAAAAGAGATCAAAGAAAAAATTGATTCTCTAAAAACCGAAATTGCAGACCTGGAAGTTGAACTATCAGACCTAGAAGAAATTGACGGCCTAGAAGAGCAAGACCTAGAAGAAGTCGAAGAAAACGGCCAAAAAGAAGGAGAAACGCGCAGCATGCCAAATAAAAAGAAAATCCTCACACAACCTAACGAAGAACGCGCTTTTGCGACGTATATCAGAACAAAAGGAGCAGAAACACGAGACCTTAATTCAACGAGCGGCGGCGTGTTCATTCCCAAAGATGTAGTAAACGAAGTTTTTGAGCTTAAAGAGAATGAGTTGGATCTTGCTAAACTGGC
>NZ_PHNG01000221.1:0-834 GCF_002803435.1 Bacillus sp. mrc49
AAATAAAGATAAGATCAGAACTGTTACAAATAGAACTTTTAAATTTTTCAATACGTTTCCCCCTAGAATAAATAAACCAACAAACATCAAAGAATAGTTTACTAGAAACCCTTACCAATTTTAAAACAGTTTCTCAATTTTATCCAGATAAAAATGTATTTTAGAATAGTACCTATTGGTCAAGGAATAAGACAAAAAGAAATAACGCCTACACCCCTTGGCAACAAGTTATGAAAGTGGTTGGGGGGAGGCGTTATATGGAAGAGTAAGCTATCTATCCTTTAGGTAGTAAAGAACAGATTCCATTTTAATATCCAATCTGACTTAATCTAAATATCTTAAATGTGAAATCTAAATAATCCTGGAAATCTCTATTTTCCAGGTTGCAAGCTTCTTTATCAATTCCTATTAAGACAATTAATTTATGGATTAATCTATTGCTATTCTTATTACAGTTCTCCGCTGATAGCTTCAGTAGGTTGTTAGCACAAACACTACAAATCTAAGTTACACGCCTTGATTAACGTCGGATTGAACACGTTTTTGTTTGGACTTGATGACTAGGCTGTCAAACATGCCACTAAATAATGTTAAAATATACAAATGAACAGAAAAAGAAGGGGTTTTTAAAAATGCTACAAAATAAACGTTTTAAAGGCATTTCAATCGTTTTTGCAACTGCGCTATTTGTATCTTCCGTTCTGATTGTTTCTTCAAGTTATTTCAATAGCAAACAAATACAGTCGGAAACAAGTCAGTGCTATCAAAATAATGGGAACGTGATGTTAGAAATCCACAATCGTTTTACAAATGAGTTCTCTTTTGAGTGCCAAT
>NZ_PHNG01000222.1:0-828 GCF_002803435.1 Bacillus sp. mrc49
ATGGAGTGCCGATGCAAGGGGCTCCTTCTTTGGACTGGCCCTTCACCATACACGTGATCATATGGTCCGCGCGGTACTCGAAGGCGTGATGTATAACCTCTATAGTGTCCTCCTCGCTGTAAGGGAACTGGCTGGCGCACCCGAGAAGATCCATGCAAGCGGCGGGTTTGTCCGCTCGAAGCTGTGGCGTCAGATCATGGCTGATGTTTTCAATCAGAACGTGACGATTCCTGAAAGCTTTGAAAGTTCGAGCTTGGGCGCAGCCGTGCTTGGGCTTTATGCTTTAGGGGAAATCGAAAGCCTCGATGAAGTGGAAGGGATGATTGGCGATACGAATGAGCTTGTGCCGATCGAGGCTAACGTTAAAGTTTACGAAGAGCTGATGTCGATCTATTTATCCGTGAGCAGGCAATTGGAGGGTGACTACAGCCGCATTGCCGAATTTCAAAGACGCCATTTGGAATGAACGTGAAGGAAAGGCACAGATGCATAAGCACTGTGCTTTTGTTTTTGATAAGATGGTAAAAAAGATAAGGAGAATTTCTTATGGGAGCCAGTAAAACGAATGCAATGCGAATTCTTGATAACCATTCAATCGAATATGGGATGATGAGTTATGATGCACGTGATGGAAAGATCGATGGAGTTACAGTCGCCGAAAAAATCGGAAAGGCTCCTGGAAGCGTCTTTAAAACGCTCGTTACCCATAGCGGGCCGCAGCAGCTTTATGTTTTTGTGATTCCAGTAGCGGACGAACTGGATATGAAAAAAGCGGCCAAGGCGGCAGGAGCGAAAAAAATGGAAATGCTCACCGTCAAGGACCTTCAA
>NZ_PHNG01000223.1:0-827 GCF_002803435.1 Bacillus sp. mrc49
CGATTGTCCACGTTTACTTGTCCGCGAAAATAATTTTATCCGCCGGCGGGTATAACTTGTTTCATCGGCGGGCATGACTGGAATTAAAAAGCGAGTGAAAGGAAGATCAATATGTTTGGATTATTTGGAGGTAAGCCGCGCTCTAAATTAGGTCGATGGCTAGATGATCGGGGAATATCGCAGGAATGGCTGATAAAGACATCGAAGGTTAGCCGGACCACTATATCGGAGCTTTGCGCAGACAAACGGGAACCTACCGTGCAGACGATAAAGAAGATAATGAAGGCGATACGCCAAGTCGATCCAGGCGCCCGCAGCGAGGACTTCTTTGATGTCTAAAGGGAAAGGAAGGGAATTTATGATTGGAAACACAAAGATAATAATTCATTCGCCATTGATGGATATGACGGAGGATGAACGCGAGGCGTGGTTCAAATCGGAGATGAAAAAGGGTAATCCGGTACTAAAACAAATAGCAAAAGCCGTGAACGATTGCTATCGAAAATACGATTAACAAAAAAAAAGCCCTAGCTCAACGGCCGGGACTAATATGCTATGTTTGATATTTGTCGATATTGATCCTGCGTACATTTTATATGAACTTCGTGATTCACGCCTTCTTCGTCGACTAGGTAAAGGTAAGCTGTTGAGTTATCCTTCTTCTTAGCACCTAACGCAGCTCCAGCGATTGTCCCTAGAGGACCCGCAACAACCGTACCAAGGATAGCTCCGCCTGCAGCCTTACCAACACTTCTACTTCCACTAGGCTCCCATGATATACGTGAAAATGTAAAGTGCTTCTGTCCGAATAAAGTAGCAATCTCAAC
>NZ_PHNG01000224.1:0-789 GCF_002803435.1 Bacillus sp. mrc49
AAATACGTAAAGTGAAATCTATGACAAAGAAGCCCTTCGCCGTGAACCTCAATTTATTTCCAAGTCAAACGGCCACGCCAAATGCTGACTTCATTGATATTTTAGTGGACGAAGATGTGAAAATCGTCGAAACGAGCGGCAGAAGTCCAGAGGGATTGATGCCAAAACTTAAAGAGCACGGCTTTACCGTGATCCATAAGGTAGCAAGTGTCAAAAATGCGATTTCTGCAGAGAAATTAGGGGTCGATGCCGTAATTATCGTTGGAAATGAAACAGGCGGCCACCCCGGCATGGGGGATGTAGGAACGCTTGTCATGCTGCCAAGGGTCGTCGATTCCGTTTCCATACCTGTTATTGCGGGAGGGGGCTTTTCAGATGGCAGAAGCCTTGTTAGTGCCTTGTCACTGGGGGCTGAGGGTATCGTCATGGGAACTCGCTTCATGGCCACAAAAGAAGCTCCCATTCATGATCATGTTAAAGACTGGATGGTATCGGCAAATGAAATGGATACGGTCGTCATTCAAAGAAATATAGGAAGCCCATCACGGGTAGCGTTGAATGCTGTCAGTAAGGAAGTGGACCGACTCGAAAATGAAGGAGCCACGATAGAAGCCTTAATTCCGCTCATTACAGGTCAAAGAAGCAAAAAAGTATACTTTGAGGGAGATTTGGATGGAGGTATCTGGTCTTGCGGACAATCCGTCGGACTGATTAAGGAAGTATTGACTGTCGATGAACTGATCAAGCAAATCGTACATGAGGCAAATAACTCGCTCGAATCCGTCCAAA
>NZ_PHNG01000225.1:0-814 GCF_002803435.1 Bacillus sp. mrc49
AGCACTCATACCCGACCCTTTAATTCCCACAAAATGGTAAGCAGTCATAAAGCGAACCTCCACCAATCGTCTACCTGTACGACAGTATATGACGTCATCTTTTATTTGTTTTTTTCATTACGAGACTTGTTAGAAACGCAATTTCCACATAGGTTTTCATCAATCATTACTCAACAAAAAACTATTATATCACTTATTTGCCCATTCATCCATGTCAGGCAGATGCCAATTTATCAAATCATTGGTTTTTTCGTCATTCAAGGGTTTTCATCCCTTCACATTATATACAATTTCCTTTTAATCGGTTCTCTTAATTAACATGTAAAAATTCCAGTTCTTCCTCCGTGATCAATACATCCCTCGGTCTGGAGCCCCTGGATTCAGAAACGACCCCTTGCTGCTCCATCATTTCTATTAAACGCGCAGCGCGGTTGTACCCTACACGGAAGCGCCTCTGCACACTCGATGCCGATGCAGCCTGTTGATTCACGACAAATTCACATGCCTCGAAAAACAGTTCATCCGCTTCCTCCGTGACCTCTGCCACTTTCAGCAAATCTTCCTGCTCAAACAGGTATTTCGGTTGTTGCTCGAGTTTAACGTGATTCACTACCTCATCGATTTCCTCATCACTGACAAAGGTCCCCTGCAGTCTAACCGTTTTTGAAGAGCCATTTTCAGCAAATAGCATATCTCCTCTTCCAAGCAATTTTTCCGCTCCGCCGCTATCGATGATCGTGCGGGAATCGACTTGTGAAGAAACCGAAAAAGCGATCCTTGTCGGGATATTTGCCTTGATCAATCCGGTAATGAC
>NZ_PHNG01000226.1:0-810 GCF_002803435.1 Bacillus sp. mrc49
CCCCTGATCGGACGAGATCTATGAAAGCCGTGACGATCAAGGATGGTGATGAGAATAATTGGGCCGGCATGATTCCGGCTGAACCCAATGCCTGCCAGGCAATCAATACTATTGAGGGCAGGAAAAAGCCACGCAATGCAGATTTGGCGATTTTTGATTGTTTTTTCCTTTCCCTCATGATAAGCTGCTTGTTTTGAGCAATGGTTTGTGAAGACATTTTCATCATCCTTTCCTTCTTTTTTCAAAAATCAATCAAATACTCCAATCTTCCCTATCCTGAGGCTGATGGTCCAGCAGGTTTAGGATATGGGATCTCAATTCCTGAAAAGACTTGCTTGTCCTCGTTCTTGGATATGGTAAATCAATGGGAACGATTGCCTTGATCCTTCCGGGCTTGGCATCCATGACGACCACTTTATTCGATAAAAAAAGCGATTCATCAATATCGTGGGTGACGAGCACCATCGTTGTCTTGTTCCTTTCCCATATTTCAAGTAAAGCTTCCTGAAGATGTGTTCGGGTGAATGCATCCAATGCACCGAAGGGCTCATCCAGCAACAAAACTTCAGGATTACGCAACAGCGCCCTGGCAATGGCAACACGCTGCGACATCCCGCCGGACAATTGACGCGGATATACCCTTTCAAATCCTTTAAGCTTAACAAGCGATATCAAATCGTCCACCCCTTTGCGTATATCCGGATTTTTCAATGAAAGATTACCTGAAATATTCTTCTCCACGTTAAGCCACGGAAATAAGCGATGCTCCTGAAAAATGAAACCACGGGCCTTGGACGGGCCACTAACCGG
>NZ_PHNG01000227.1:0-805 GCF_002803435.1 Bacillus sp. mrc49
CCATTATTTTTGTTCCTTTCTAGGGGGATTTGGTGGGCTGGTTATGCTCCTGGCCCACAAATGAGCAAAAAAAAGGCAGGAATAGAAGCCATAAAAGCCCTATCCCTGCTTTGTTAAATGGAATTAAAGAAGTCTATTCCACTCATTCGCTCTTTTTCTTTTGCAGCTTCTTGTTTTTCGTGCATTAATTTCAAGAAAAAGTTAATGTCCATATTATCTATATCATTCAGTTTCCAGCCGGCGTCTAACAGATCCTTATAGAGTGTTTCTAAATTCTCCATAGATTTAGTAAAGCTGGCTTCCTCATTTACTTTCCCTCTGCAGCTGCTTCCTCATCTTCCCCGCCCAATACACTTGAAATAATTCCATTTAATATATCGGTCATAGTTGCCGCGGGTAGCCCGTCATAAACAGACTCTAAATTAACCTCTTCACTAGAAAAAAGAGAAGCTACTAATTCAACTAAATCGTCTATTTGTTCTAATTCGTTAGGAGCTTTTCCTTGAGCTGCCAATGTTTCCTGTTTAACACCAAAAGCAACAACACGGCGGAAAGCTGAGCCACTTACAAAGTCTTCGCTATATGTTTTAAATTTGGCTGTTTCGGGGTTTCTTAGTTTAAGTTTTATCATGATTAATTTCCTTCTTTCTGAGGGTCTATTTTTGTGGTTAGAAAAAAACAGGGGCCAGTATAGGCCCCGCTAAAAATGTTATGGTGCTGGCGGTACATAGCCTGGCAACATCAATGTTCTAAATGCTGCTTCTGTAAATGTTGGTTCTGTGCTGCGGCCTTTGCAATAAATAAG
>NZ_PHNG01000228.1:0-804 GCF_002803435.1 Bacillus sp. mrc49
TAAAAGATCCGTTTCTTGTACTAAAGCCATTGAAATCCACGCTCTTTGCCTTTGCCCCCCAGATAAGGCATTCAATGTCCGATCAGCGAACTCCGACATTTTTGTTGCTGATAACGCCCGGTCCACAATGGTCTCATCCTCCATAGTCCTTCTGGAAAATAACCCCTTATGCGGATGCCTGCCATAATGGCACAGTTCCTTAACGGTTAAATCTTCAGGAGCTTCCGGACCTTGGGGCAGAATGGCCAATTTTCTTGCCACTTCCTTGGAGGATTGAAGGGCGATCGATTTTCCATCTAAATAGATCGTACCTTCCTGAGGCATCAATAATCTAGCCAGGGACCGTAAGATGGTGGATTTGCCGCACCCATTGGATCCTATGATTATACTTATTTTGCCTTCAGGGATGTCTAAATCAATATCATCAATGATTCGATTCGATCCATAAGAGAGAGAAAGATGCTCTGCTGATAATGTTGTCATAACCGCCAGCCTTCCTTATGTTATTTTTCGTTCACGACGTAATAAATATAAAAAATACGGCACGCCAATCACCGCGGTGATAATTCCGGCGGGTATTTCTATTGGCGGGAATAATCCCCTCCCTAGGCTATCGGCGACGAGCAGAAAGATTGAACCAAAGAGAGCTGATGCAGGAAGCAATACCTTGAATTTTGACCCTACTAATCTACGGGCAATATGGGGGGCAATCAAACCAATGAACCCGATGGAACCAACTGCAGCTACACATACTCCAATTAAAATGACTGAAACACCAAGTAATATATAGCGCAGGGATTTTGA
>NZ_PHNG01000229.1:0-804 GCF_002803435.1 Bacillus sp. mrc49
CCGAAGAAATGTTTGACTTGCTCATTTGCTTTTTTGATAGTGTGTGCTCACTTAAAATTTAACGTTGGCGCTTTGTTTTGTTCAGTTTTCAAAGAGCAATTTCACAATCGTCTGTTTCGACGGCTTGTTTATTCATCATAACACACTATTGATTAGTTGTCAACTTCTGCGAAGTTTTTAACTTATTTTAAATCGCTGTGTTTCTCAGCGACCATTTCATCTTATCATTTTCATAGTAAGAAGTCAATAGTTATTATTCCTTTTAGTAATCTACCAAAAGCGGATGAAGTTTTCGTTTGTCTTATGTGGTGCTTATTTATATTAATCCTATTCCAGCTTAAAGTCAATACATTTCATAATAAATAATTCACATGCTAAAATGTCCTCGAATTAGCATGATTAGGTTGGGGGTCGAATTATTGGCTGTCTGGGACGGATTATCTCTTTGAAGGCCGAATTATATGCTGCACGGGACGATTTATTTCAATTGAAGGACGAATTATCCGTTGATTTCCCTTCCCCCCAAAAAAAACGATCATATAATGGCGCAAAAAAAGACCAGCCGGATGGCTGATCTTCGAAATGGCTTGGCGGCGTCCTACTCTCACAGGGGGAAACCCCCAACTACCATCGGCGCTGAAGAGCTTAACTGCCGTGTTCGGAATGGGAACGGGTGTGACCTCTTCGCTATCGCCACCAAACATATCAGGAACGTTGTTCCTTCAAAACTAGATAATAAGAAGGTATTTCATTTTTTTAAAAGCGTTGGTTAAGTCCTCGATCTATTAGTATCAGTCAGCTCCA
>NZ_PHNG01000230.1:0-791 GCF_002803435.1 Bacillus sp. mrc49
CATCTGCCTTACAAGCAGAGGGTCGGCGGTTCGATCCCGTCATCCTCCACCATTATTACACCTGCCGGTGTAGCTCAACTGGTAGAGCAACTGACTTGTAATCAGTAGGTTGGGGGTTCAAGTCCTCTTGCCGGCACCATCTTCGTACAAGCTTTAATAAGCATATATAAATAGTATATATGAGCCATTAGCTCAGTTGGTAGAGCATCTGACTTTTAATCAGAGGGTCGAAGGTTCGAATCCTTCATGGCTCACCATTTTTATTATGCGGGTGTGGCGGAATTGGCAGACGCACCAGACTTAGGATCTGGCGCCGCAAGGCGTGGGGGTTCAAGTCCCTTCACCCGCATGTTTAGCGGAAGTAGTTCAGTGGTAGAATACAACCTTGCCAAGGTTGGGGTCGCGGGTTCGAATCCCGTCTTCCGCTCCACTATTTATTTATGCCGGGGTGGCGGAACTGGCAGACGCACAGGACTTAAAATCCTGCGGTAGGTGACTACCGTACCGGTTCGATTCCGGTCCTCGGCACCATCTAAACTTAATATGCGCCCGTAGCTCAATTGGATAGAGCATCTGACTACGAATCAGAAGGTTGTAGGTTCGACTCCCGCCGGGCGCACCATATTTTTATCGGGAAGTAGCTCAGCTTGGTAGAGCACTTGGTTTGGGACCAAGGGGTCGCAGGTTCGAATCCTGTCTTCCCGACCATTATTTACGGGGCCTTAGCTCAGCTGGGAGAGCGCCTGCCTTGCACGCAGGAGGTCAGCGGTTCGATCCCGCTAGGCTCCACC
>NZ_PHNG01000231.1:0-789 GCF_002803435.1 Bacillus sp. mrc49
AAGAATATAAAAATAGTGAAGAATTCAACAAATTTTTAGTAGAACAGGAGAAACAGGTGCAGCAATTATTGGAAGCTTTAGGAATGGAAAAATAATCGCGAAGAAGGAGGTGCGTTCACCTTCTTCTTATTTTCTGAAATGGAGGGATTGTTATGGACGTTAAATTTGATCGTTTTGCATCTGTAGCCTTTCTGGCTGTCGGCTTGCTGTTCATGATCGGAAGCAGGAAGCTCGCCAGTTCGTCTTATGGAAGCTCGGTAGGGCCGGATATTTTTCCCTTTGTATTAGGGCTCGTTCTTGCTGCTTTAAGCATTCGCCTGTTCTATGAGTCATATCGGGGCAAGAGACAAAGTTCGAGTAAGGAAAAGCTGGAGTATAAGCCGTTCATCATCATTTTTCTCTCAACCTTGATTTATATTTTGACCTTGGAAACGATAGGGTATGTCATTACGACCTTTCTGTTTTTGTTTGTTTGCTTTCAAACGATGGAACGCAATAAGTGGGTGACATCACTCATCATTTCCGCAGGATTTTCCGGAATCATTTATTTTTTATTCGTGAGTGTTTTAAAGGGAACGCTGCCGGGTTGGCCAATTTGGTTTTCTTAAAAGAAGGGGGAAAAGGAAGTGGGAACTTTTGATTATTTAATACATGGCTTCGAAACGGCACTTACTTGGTATAACATCCTTTTTGCTTTTGTCGGGGTATTGATCGGGACTGCTGTCGGCGTTTTGCCGGGGATCGGGCCGATGAGCGGTGTGGCGCTTTTAATTCCGGTCACCGCATCGA
>NZ_PHNG01000232.1:0-773 GCF_002803435.1 Bacillus sp. mrc49
TTTAGTGGCGTCCCATGCCACGTTTGCAAATAGATCGTGTGCTTCGGCTTCGGAATCCAAAGCGGGAGCCTGCTGTTCGTTACCCAATAGCGGGCTCTGGTCATTTTAAGCAGCCAACTTAACGAGAAACGATGGAGATATGGAATGCCTGCCTCTTCGAAATGAGCCTTATACCTTTTATCCACGCTCCAATACATTTTATATTCAGGATGGTGACTCTGCAAGTATTCATAAATCCCTCGTGGATTACAGCTATATTGCTTGCCCAAAAAGCTCTCGAAAATGACCAGCTTTTGGTCCACCGGCAATACTCTGCCTGCCATTGCGAAAAACATTTGATATCCTCTTAATATAACGGCTTTGGCGATGCGTTTAAACAGCGATAGAAAGGAAGGTCTCTTTGAGGTTTCCGTTTTTTCGTTTGACATATCCGATCTCCCTTTTATTAATTATTAATGGTGAATGCTGATATAAATGAACCATGAATCACCGTCATTCCCGCTTATCGAGACACATCCCCGACCTCACATACACCAAAAATAAGCTCGCCCACCAAAAGGGGGAGCTTTTTCGGCGTACTTCGAACAGCTACTCCAAAGACTTTATTGCCAGCCCCAAATTATTTGCAACCGTTGTATAAAACTCCACGTTTTTCTTATTATACGTCATTTTATTTTTGAGAATTCTTTTAATATTGATCAATTGATATTCATTATATCGAATAAACACTGTAAATAGGGACTTTTCCATTTTATCGATGTCATCCAGCGAAA
>NZ_PHNG01000233.1:0-767 GCF_002803435.1 Bacillus sp. mrc49
AAACAAAAATCGACAAGGTACCGCTAAATACATATAAAAATAGAGTAACCAGCTTGGTCATCATGATAGTGGGCCTTGCATGCTTACTCGTTTCGATTATTGCTTCAATCAATCTCGGTGCCGCCGGTTTGAGCTATCGTGATGTATATAATGCATTATTTCAATTTGATGAAGACAATCCCGCTCATACGATCATTCGCCAATTAAGATTTCCGCGGGCAATCGCTGCAGTGTGTGTAGGAGCTGCGTTAGCAGTCTCAGGGGCAATCATGCAGGGAATGACGAGAAATCCATTGGCTGATCCTTCCATACTGGGAGTAACCGCCGGATCATCGTTTTTCATTGCGATTGCGCTTGTGGTCATGCCGGGTATAACGTATCTGGGCTTAATGATGTTCTCTTTTGCCGGTGCAGGGTTGGGCGCAGCATTGGTTTTCGGAATCACATCGTATTCAAGGGGCGGCATAACGCCTGTCAAGCTCGCACTCGCCGGCTCGGCGATAGCATCCTTGCTTAGCTCGCTTTCAACTGCGGTCGGGATCAAATTCAATATTTCAAAAGATATCAGCTATTGGTTTGCCGGAGGGGTTTCAAGTGTGCAGCCACAGCATGTTTTATTTACGCTTCCATTTATAGTGGTGGGGATATTGGTAGCTTTGGTTCTTTCCCGCTCCATTTCCATTCTTAGTTTAGGGGAAGAGGTGGCAAAAGGACTTGGGCAAAATACCGGAATCGTGAAGCTTATAGGAATGATTGCGGTCCTGCTG
>NZ_PHNG01000234.1:0-763 GCF_002803435.1 Bacillus sp. mrc49
TAATGTGATGGACTATTTTTGCAGGCGTAACAGCGCCTTCGTCCAGGCACCTTTTACATAGCGGATTGGCATAGATAAAACTATTTCTTACTTGCTTCCATTCTTTAGAATTGTAGAAGGCTGCAATATGTTTGTTCTCCTTCGAGAACCTAACTTGTTCGTTATACTGTTTGGCTGCTGCGCCTTTGTGTTTACTGCAATAGCTTTCCGTGTAGTCGGCCATTTCTCTACAGCCTGGCTTTGTGCAAGCTCGCATAGGTCGTGCCATGGTTTCACCTCGTTGATATGTTTAATCTCGGGCAGCTGCTTACATCCATACTAGAAAGCTCCTTAACATTTCATGAAGTGTAGGCAGCTAATTAAATAGCGGTGCGCGGCCCTGTTTTATCTCCTGGTTAAAACTGATCAAAATATTAGAGGGTGGGGCGTAACTTTCATAGAAGCTCGCGGCCCTCCTTATTCCCTTCTTTAAAAACTGATCAATATCGTTTAAGCCTGGGTAGCTCCTTATCCCCTCTTTAACCCTAAAAAAATAGGACGCATTCATATGAAAGCGCCCGGTAAAATCTATATTCCTTCCTGCAAATAGGATTTTAATTAACCTTTCCCATACATCGTTTAACTACACTCGTCCTATATTGCATATAACACTTACTAGCCCCTTCCTGAGCTGCTTTAAAATAAGTTCCCTGCCCTACCTTAAAACGTTTGTATGTTGTGCTGTAGCAGATTTTACTTTTATTGAACTTGTCATAGCTTAAAA
>NZ_PHNG01000235.1:0-762 GCF_002803435.1 Bacillus sp. mrc49
AAAATGAAAGGTTGATGAAAATGAAAAAGAAGATGGCGTTGTTTGTTTTAGGGATTACGTCAATTGTATCTTTGGTAGGTTGTACGACCGAAGCAGATACGGTTTCAGAGAATCTATCAAAGTCAGCAGATTCTTTTGAAGTACAGAGAAGAGTAGTATTTTTCAATGGAATAACAGACAAATACCTTCTTACGGTTGAAGGGCTATGTGCACTTAATACGGATAGTGGTAAGAAGCTAACTGTCACTTGCAAAGTTGGAAAAGATCAATACAAGAAGCATTACCTTGGCTTGAGTGACAACGTAAGCTACTTTGTAGAACAAACAGATGCGAAGTACGAAGATGCATACCATTATAAAGTGTTATTTAGGCCAGAAGAAATCATTCCAGACATTGACTTACAGACAAGTAAATAAAGTATGTCGCGAATAAACAGGGAAGGAGCCCACTCATGAAAGAACTAGCCGAGCTTCGTCGAATTGTGGACGGCCAAAAGACAGTTTCAACAAAACGTTTAAAACCTTTGCTGGATGAGATTCAAAGTTCCTATATCCAAACGGGCAATAAGGTGAAAAGCCAGGCAGAGACCATTAGGAAAATCAACAAAAAATACAGTGTGGTAAATTCCAAGGCGGAAAGATTATCGGTCCATGTCCAAACTCATGAGGAACTTAAAAAGGCTCATACAGAATTAAAGGCAAAATATAAAGCTGCCATGAAAGAGCTTCATAATAGGCCCAAATAAAAGGGAGGTTTGCACAT
>NZ_PHNG01000236.1:0-761 GCF_002803435.1 Bacillus sp. mrc49
AATGATACGTTCCAGGTCATAAAGTTCATATCTTGTAATGACAATCAATAACATTTCCTTATTTTCATTAGTGAATGCACCTTTAGCCGGAACCCTCGTGATTCCACGGACAAGCTTGGCATGGATGGCTTGTTTAAGTTCTTCGCTTTTCTTTGTAATGATCATGGCAGTAAGCTTTTCATGGCGTGTATGTATCGCGTCCACAACACGAGTAGATGTGTATAACGTGACCAATGTATACAAAGCTTTTTCCGGTCCGTATACTGCTCCGGCCGTAACGATGATCACGCCATTGAGCAGGAATAAATAAGTGCCAACAGGTTTATCCTTTTTCCGCGACAGCAGCATGGCAATAATATCCATACCACCTGTCGATGCACCATACTTCAAGGTGATTCCAACACCCACTGCAGCTATGACACCGCCAAACACGGCATTCAATAATATGTCAGGAGACCATCGTGTAATGGGAATCACTTCCATAAAGAGTGTCATCAAAGCAACGCTAAGAAAACTATAAAAGGTAAAGGACTTTCCAACTTTCCGCCATGCGATGATGGTTACGGGAATATTCAATAACAGCAATAAAATCCCTGTAGAAACATTAAAAGGAGCAAAGGACCCAATCATTCGCGATAGAAGCTGAGCCACTCCCGTAAAGCCGCTTGCATAAACATTTGCCGGTATTAGAAAAAAGTTCATCGCGATGGCATTCAAGAATGCCCCGACCACAACTATGATGATTTTCTTCATTTCGCCAC
>NZ_PHNG01000237.1:0-757 GCF_002803435.1 Bacillus sp. mrc49
ACTTCAAGTGAGTACAGAAAATGGTCATGCCATGCAAGCTGTAAATGTAGGAACAATGAAATTTAAGAAGCCGGAGAGAGTCATATTATCCTCACTTAAAGGTCAAGCGATTGATAATAAATATACCTCCCTAACGCTGAGTATGGATACGGGCAAAGTGAAGTATTGGACGAATCAGTCACCAACTCCTAACAGCTATGTGAGTAATGATGGTAAGGATTTCACTTGGGACGCTAATTATCGCTATGACGTAGCTCAAGCAATAAAAGTATCAAAGAACTTAAACTATAATTTCAATATTGAATTTGATAAAACAAATAAGATTGAATTAGGAACTGATGTAGATGGTCAATTAAAAAAAGAGCTAGCTGAAGCGAAGAACAAAGTCGAAGATCTATTCACGAATGATAAGTTCGATACATTGAAAGGAAGTACGAATCAAGGGGCGATAGACGAAGCTCAAGCAGCAGTCAATAAATTGCCAGCCGGTGCGGAAAAAGACCGTTTACAAGATTTAGTGAACAAAGCGAAGGATTTATTGAAGAAAAAAGAAGAAGCAGAAAAAGACCAAGCCGATGCGAAGAAAAAAGTAGAAGACCTGTTCACGGATAACAAGTTCGACACATTGAAAGGAAATACCAATCAAGCCGCGGTTGACGAAGCGGAAGCAGCAGTCAATAAATTACCAGCCGGTGCGGAAAAAGACCGTTTACAAGATTTAGTGAACAAAGCGAAGGATTTATTGAAGAAAAAAGAA
>NZ_PHNG01000238.1:0-756 GCF_002803435.1 Bacillus sp. mrc49
CCTCCGTGACGGCAAATCCCGCTACATCCTTCCTTTCCTTTTCGGTCGCCAAATAGGCACCCTCTTCGCCCAGCTTGATCACCACCAGCTTAACCCCTTGATCGAGATAATAACTGGCGATATCCTCCTTCCTGCTATAGCCTGTTAGGATTTCGCCTTCCTTCATTCCCGGAAGCAGCCAATCCGCTTCTTTGGCAAACATATTGACGACCTCGATCATCTCCCGTTCTGTCGGCCACAAGGTCGGCCGGAGATTCGGATCGAATGAAACGGTCACACCCTTTTGTTTCAGATCATTCAACACTTGCCATGACAACTCCCTGAAACTGGCGGAAATCGCAGGCGGTATCCCGGTCAAGTGCAAGTGCTGGGTCTTCGGAAGCTGCTTAAGCGGAAAATCCTCCAAGGAAATCTTGCTCGCGCTTGAATTCCTCCTGTAGTATTCAACGACTGGATCGCCCTTCTCCACTTTGGATTTCAGCTGGAATCCTGTTGGATGATGCGGGTCGGTTAAGACATGGGAGACATCCACGCCTTCGCTTGTTAGCGTTTTCAAAATCATCCGTCCGAATGAATCATCTCCGACCTTGCTCATCCATGCCGTTTTGATGCCTAACCTTGACAGGCCAATCGCTACATTGGTTTCGGCCCCTGCCACATAGCGCTTATAACGCATGCAATCATCGAGGCTGCCCGTATCATCGGCAATGAACATCGCCATTGCCTCTCCCATCGTCAGTACACTAAGCTCTTTCA
>NZ_PHNG01000239.1:0-744 GCF_002803435.1 Bacillus sp. mrc49
TCGTGCCGGGAAGGAATTTGCTGTTTCTTTCGTTTGCCGGGGTTCTGGCCAGCCAGATCGGGGCTAAACATATTGTCACAGGCGTCTGTGAAACGGATTTCAGCGGATATCCTGACTGTCGCGATGTTTTCATTAAATCGTTGAACGTAACCTTGAACTTGTCGATGGACCAGTCATTCGTAATCGATACGCCGCTTATGTGGCTGAATAAAGAAGAAACATGGGAGCTTGCCGATCAGCTTGGCGCGTTCGAATTTGTCCGCGAAAAGACGCTGACTTGCTATAATGGCGTCATATCTGCCGGCTGTGGGGAATGTCCGGCATGTAAGCTGCGCAAAAAAGGGCTGGATGACTATGTAAGCAGACGGGAGGTCACTCATGATGTATGGTTTTAAAATCGTCGATAAGCTTCAAAAAATAGATGAAGATATACAGCGCAGCCAGCTGAACTATACAAAGAAGAGGGTCCTGGTCAGCAAGGAATTCACTTTTGACGCAGCACACCATTTGCACGACTATGAGGGAAAATGCAAGAATCTTCACGGTCACACCTACAAGGTCATCTTTGGATTGAGCGGATATACCGATTCTCGCGGTTTGATGATAGATTTCGGGGACATGAAGGAAATATGGAAAAATGAAATTGAAATCCACCTCGATCATCGTTATTTGAATGAAACGCTGCCGCCCATGAATACAACAGCCGAAAACATGGTTGTCTGGATCTATGAAAAAATGGCCGAA
>NZ_PHNG01000240.1:0-733 GCF_002803435.1 Bacillus sp. mrc49
GATGGTATTGAAGCAAACTCAGTAACAGTTTGCCCTAAATGCGAGGACGATAAAGGATAATGCCTGAGTACAAGACAGAAGCACAGAAGAAGAAGTTCTATCGTACCAGTGACTGGAACAATCTAAGGCAGCAGGCGTTGGATAGGGACAACTACGAGTGCCAACAGTGTAAGCGTGACGGTCGAGTGCATGTGGACTCTAAGAAGGTTGAAGGTGAACGTAAGAGTGTAGAGCTCAACGTCCATCATAAGTATGAGATCGAACACTATCCTATGCTTGCTTTGGTATTGGATAACCTTGAAACGTTATGCCTTCAATGTCATAACAAGATGCATGATCGTGTGTTTGGCCAGACTAACAAAAAGAAATGGGATGATGAGAAGTGGTGAAGTTAGCAAAGTTAAAGTGTATAACGCCTGTTGTTATTTACGGGAGAAATGAAGATGGCTCTGCTGATCAATGCTTTGAAGAAGGAAAGGAATATCTATTCTGTTTCGATGCAAAGAAGAATGAGATCTTTACCTACAATGATGTGCAGCAGGTTCATTTCTTCTCGCTAGATGATTATTACACGGACAAACATTTTGTTGTTTTATCTCTCGGAGAGGCAGAATCGTTTGGATTAGATGAGTTCAATCTGAATCGAATGAAACGGCTATTCAAGGAACGGTATAATTTCGAAGAATAATTAACTGAGATACCCCCCGGTCAAAAGTTTCACTATTTTTTTGAA
>NZ_PHNG01000241.1:0-704 GCF_002803435.1 Bacillus sp. mrc49
ACGAATCAAATGGATTTTTTTCCTGCCTTGATAGGGAAAGAGAATTCTTATATGACGGGTCTTACAGGTTTCGTCGTTAATTTTTTTGCTATATTCATCTTAGGTTCCATTTTAGCGAAATATATCGATGTGAGTGGGGCAGCGCAATCAATCGCCGAAAAGGTTTTAGAAAAAACAGGCACGGAAAAACCGTTTCCAGTACTGGTAGCCATTTTCTTTATAAGCGCCCTGTTGACATATGGCGGCATTAGTTTATTTGTAGTAATCTTTGTACTCATTCCACTTGCAAAACCATTATTTAAACAATTAAATATTGCATGGAACCTAGTTTTGATTCCTGTTACACTCGGATTTGGTTCGTTTACGATGACGATGCTGCCTGGTACTCCCTCTATACAAAATGTTGTTCCTACAGCCTATCTGGGTACATCACTTACAGCAGCACCACTTTTGGGAATGATAGGATCGGTAGTGGCCATTGCTTTTACACTATGGTATATGAATTCCATGTTAAAGAAAAGTATGGCCAAGGGAGAAACGTTTGCTGATTTTGATGTTTCCGGTTCGGAAGGAGATGTGAAAAAAGAGCTTCCCACCGTCTTCATCAGTATACTTCCGATATTATTATTGATTGTCATTATTTTGGTTGGCAGTACGTTCAAAGTGGGCAATATTCTTATTATAGGATTAGTCGTTGCGATCAT
>NZ_PHNG01000242.1:0-719 GCF_002803435.1 Bacillus sp. mrc49
CCAGGATTAAAGGAGAGGGCAGCGGAAATGGAATCGGCTTTTGAAGAGGTTTCGGCAGCATTTTCGATGGAATGGACACTTACGCATGTGAGTGATTTGAAGCGGACGGCGATTTTCGTTTCCAAGGAGCCGCATTGCCTGCTTGAATTGCTATGGGAATGGCAAAGCGGGGATTTGTTGGCCGATATAGCGCTTGTCATCAGTAATCATGAAGATACGAGACAAATTGTCGAATCGATGGGCATTCCTTTTTATTATATTCCTGCAAATAAGGATATTCGTAAGGAAGTGGAGACGAAGCAGCTTGGCCTTCTCGAGGAATTCAATATCGACCTGATTGTGTTAGCGAGGTATATGCAGATCCTGACGCCGGATTTCGTAGCGGCCCATCCGAATAAAATCATCAATATCCATCATTCCTTTTTACCTGCATTCATCGGGGCACGGCCTTATGAACGGGCATATGACCGGGGTGTCAAGCTGATTGGGGCGACCTCACATTATGTGACGAATGACTTGGATGAAGGTCCGATCATCGAGCAGGATATCGAACGTGTCGATCATCGTGATTCGGCAGGGGATATGAAGAAAATCGGCCGTTCTGCTGAACGGAGGGTGCTCGCCCGTGCCGTTAAATGGCATTTGGAGGATCGTGTCCTTGTCCATGAAAATAAAACGGTAGTCTTTTAAAGTGAAGTGCCCCCCTTGGCAAACCAAGG
>NZ_PHNG01000243.1:0-698 GCF_002803435.1 Bacillus sp. mrc49
AGCTCGGTTTGAATTTGAAAAGGATGTCCCGGATATACGACTAATCGAATCGAATTATCAAGCGTCTTATGATTTTGCAGCCCACTATGTGCAACATCCTTCATGAAGGCTATATCAACCTGTTTCCGAAGCAATTTATCCATTAATTCCTCATTTGTTGCCGATATGAATTTAAAGCGTAAATCTGGGTTTTTCTCTTTCCAAAGAGGAAGCGCGAACGGAATAAAGTATTGCGATGTAATGATATTGGCCCCAATCGTTATTTCCTCCAAATCACTTCCTGCCTTCAGCTGCTTTTTCCCCTGTTGGAATGTGCGGATGATTTGCTCCGCAAATGGAATGAAGGCTTTCCCTTTTTCGGTTAAAATGATTCCCCTCCCTTGCCTTTCGAATAGTTCTGTATCGAGTTCCCCCTCAAGCGTCTTAATTCTTGCCGATACGGTTGGTTGTGATAAAAACATCGCCTCTGCGGCTTTATGGAAGCTATTAAAGTGAACGACATACATAAAAGCTTCAATATGATCAATATTCATGCCTTCGGCTCCTTTTTTCAAAATGAACACAAATAGCCCCTGTTCGCTTATCGCGCTCAGGAGCTTTCGGTTGTCCAATCAGCCCATTTTATAATCTTGTTTATCCGATTTTAATCTTATAAATCAAATAAGTAAAGTGGGAATTAACAAAAAATTTCATATGAA
>NZ_PHNG01000244.1:0-697 GCF_002803435.1 Bacillus sp. mrc49
CAGGAAAGCTGTCGGAACGGAAGGGTTGCTGACGGTTGTCAAGGATATCGGTCTTCGGGATAACTTTTCAGGGCAAGTGCCAATTGTGTCTGGCGAATTAGGTGAGGATTTCACCTATTATTTTGCCACTTCTGAACAGGTGCCATCTTCAGTGGGTGTAGGGGTCCTGGTGAATCCTGATAATTCGATTCTTGCGGCGGGTGGATTCATCATCCAATTGCTGCCTGGAACATCCGATGAAACGATCTCCAAAATCGAGAGTCGCCTGAGCACAATCGAGCCTGTCTCGAAAATGATTCAAAGAGGCTTGACGCCGGAAGAAATCCTAACGGAAATTTTGGGTGAAGGCAATGTGAACATTTTAGAAAAAATGGATGTCGAATTCTCCTGTCAATGCTCAAGGGAGAGAATTGCCAATGCATTGATCAGCCTTGGGAAAGATGAAATTCGGGATATTATCGAGACAGAAGGAAAAGCGGAGGCGCAATGCCATTTTTGCAATGAAACCTACCAATTCTCGAAAGAAGATCTTGAAGAACTGGAAGCAGAAACAGAAAAATAATTGACGGAGGAAAAGGTCTTGCCTAAACAAAAGCTTCGGGCGATCATTGCCGGCCTTGCTGTGCTGAACCTTTTGACTATCATTATCTTTGTCATAAAACCATTAATCACTTCTAAATCCGTAATAGGAGAGGAG
>NZ_PHNG01000245.1:0-690 GCF_002803435.1 Bacillus sp. mrc49
GGCAAGTATTAAAAATAACAACGTATAGAGGTTGATATCCTCCATGTATTCCCCTCCCCCAAAAGCAAAAGCATTACACCTCATTTTTCTCCCAGATGATCGGATAACCACTCCTCTGACGTGACAATGAATCCATGCCGCCTAAGCAAAGCCGCGGTCACTCCATTCCCGGCCCTCTTCTCCCCCATGAATTCACCATTATAAATCGCCGCACTGCCACAGGATGGACTATTTTCTTTTAAAACGACCAGCGTCGCCCCAATCTCCTGGGCTTTCAATAAAGTAAGCTTCGCTCCTTCTATGTACAGTGCCGTTACATCCCTGCCCGTCCTTTCGATGATCTTGGCTTTTCCATCAAGTACATCCTCACCAGCACCGCCGACAATCTCCGCTGGCTCCCTCGGTACCGAAAAACCACCATGCAGCTCCGGACATACCGATACAGCCTTTTTCTCGCCAATTAATGCCCTGATCCTCTCATCCAGGCTGTGAGTCCCGTTATATCTCACCTCAAAACCCGCCAAACAAGAACTCACCAAAATCATCCAATCACCCCAAACACCATTTTACCATTCTTCTCATCACAACTGTGACAAGACGTTAGGAGAGGAAATCGAATCATTGACGCCGTGGGGCGGATGAATTCGTGCGTAGGTCGAATTATGGGGCTGGACGGATTATGAAGGTGGA
>NZ_PHNG01000246.1:0-657 GCF_002803435.1 Bacillus sp. mrc49
CTGTATTCGTTCAAGAAAAATGGGGTCAGCATCGTCGACCATCATACTGCGGCAAAGCAATTCAAGAAATTTGAAGAAAAAGAAGCTTCAAAAGACCGGAACGTAACCGGGGACTGGACATGGTTGATCCCCCCTGTTTCACCAGCAACCACACACGTTTTTCATAAACCGTATAAAAATGAAATACTGAAGCCGAATTTCTTTTATCAAAAGCCTCCATATAAATAAAGGTTTACATGACCCTGAAGCGGGTATACATATATAAATCCAAATTTAAGGAGGATGGTAATGATGGCATTAGGGAAAAACGTAGTGTTATTTGGAGTCGGAGTTGCCGGAGTCTCATTTTTAACAACTAAAGCGAACAGAGGTAAAGTAAAAGATATTTGGATTAGTGCAAAAGATAAGACAATGAGCTTTTTAAATAGGAAGTGTTCAGAATTGGATCCTTTGATTGAAAAGGCGGGTCACCCAGATCCATATGATCATGAGGACAATAAAATGGTCGATGAAGGCGCCATGTATGGGGTCCATTATTATAATAATGCAAAGCATGGTTAAGGTAGTGCAAATCGCTTGGGAATTCCCAAGCGATTTTTTCATGAATAAAATCCGGTCGTTAGTGGTTGATAAATCAGATAATTTTGAATTTAAAGC
>NZ_PHNG01000247.1:0-684 GCF_002803435.1 Bacillus sp. mrc49
CATCCTTCTCACTCCTTAACTTGCAATATTGTTACTCAGCAATCGATAAATCAGATTCCAGTGATTCATACTCATCAGCAAACATGAAAACATCACCATCCCTCGGTATGCTTTTTTTATTACAGCGATCCAAAACAGTTTGGTAAGAAAAGAAGCATTTTCTCCCGGCTTCACGAACTGATTTAAATTCCTCTAAAACTTCCATAGTATCTTTATCAATCCTTACTACAGGTTTGCTTGTAGACCTAAATCCTGTCTTTTTACCAAGTTTTTCTTTGGTGATGTATTCAAGATTCACAAAAAAATTATCAGTCTTAATTAAATTCTTATGATGCAATACTTCGCCTGGCTTAGGATTGCCCACAAAATGGTAAGCAACCAAATGTGAAGCTTTGTATTTCTTAACCTTGTTTTTAAACTGCACCTTTATAAATAGGTCCCCACTACGTTTATGGAGATAAGGAAGCAAAAACTTTTCTGAACTCTTATATAAGCGTTTGAAACGGCCATAATTAGAAACTAAAAATTTATCGCCTGACCCTTCTACGGCCTTCCAATCTTCATTGTGGTATTTTTCCTTTACGTACCATTCTTTACGTTGCTTCAGAGTTGTTTTTTCATCTGCTAAATAACAATTGATCTTCGATAGTTTCATTTTTTTAGATTTATGAGTGGATAAACTGG
>NZ_PHNG01000248.1:0-679 GCF_002803435.1 Bacillus sp. mrc49
CCGAAGTACATCCAAGATCCTGCGGCTGTTATTTTTACTGTTTATCAGTTCGACTAAATCGCTCATGTTTTCGGATTCAAAGTCTTGTTGATTCTTTTTCATGGTTATCCCTCCAAGTCATATATCATAATACCCCTTTTGTGAATGGGGTAAACGTCTCTTATCATATTGGTAATAGAAGGATTTTATATCACAAACCATAAAAAATTTGATAAAATGTGATAAAAGCCCTGTATGGGAGGTCGAAATGGAACAATTAAGATTGATTGGCGAAAAAATTGAAAAGTTTAAGTACATTTTAGTGGAGCATATCGAATTGTTTGATGAAGAGGATTCCCTCTATGACCTTGAAACGAGTAAACAGGTAAGGTCGCAGCTCATTCAAATTCATGCGGATGCGCTAATTCATGGTAAGGAACAAGCGATGGCAAGCATGAAAGCCGCAGGAATGGAAATCGGAAGGCGCATCGTGGATATGGGGATACCTTTAGATAAAAACATCGAGGAAGCCCAGCTGCTGCGTAATCTTTTTTGGAGTTTCATAGAAGAAGAGGTAAGCAACCGGTACTACTCCATCGAAATATTGCTGAAGGCTAGTGCGATAATCGACTCGATCCTTGACCAATACATTCACTGTATCAGTATAAGCTATGTCAATCATTACAAACAAATGGCCAAG
>NZ_PHNG01000249.1:0-665 GCF_002803435.1 Bacillus sp. mrc49
ATCCGTAGTGCAAGGGACTACTATATCGAAATGGCTAAAGGCCTCGATTGCCTTTACGTATGTCATGGGAATAGCCCCGAGGCAAAAACCATGCTCGACAAAGGGTATATTGATAACTTGAACGGAGTATATTATGATGGAACTTTGTTTCAACGCTCGGACGATCGTAAAGCGCCGCATAATTCCTACATCTCTTTTGCTGACATCCTAAAAGGCGCGAAGGAAAAGGGATATGAAATGAAAGGCGCACCAGAGCCACTCGCTTTCCTTACAAAGGAAGAGGCAGCTGGAATTCAAGGGGAATCGGCACTCAAAGCCGAGATATCCTATGGTTTAAAAGAGTATGATGTTGAGTATGAATACGATGCCACGGATAAGAAATATAAACGTTATTCGAATGGTGAACAAACAGTCGAATATAAATCGCATAATCCGATTTTACTGGATAATATATTGATCATTGAAGCCGATCATCAAGTGATTGACGAAAAGGGTCGTCGCAAAATCGATTTGAAAAGTGGCGGAAAAGGTTATTTACTTCAACGAGGAAAAGTGAATGAAGTAGAATGGGTTAATGAGAGTGGGCGAATCGTACCAGTGAAAAACGATGAGGAAGCAGGGTTGATCCCTGGGAAAACTTGGATCAATATCATTCCGGATCAACC
>NZ_PHNG01000250.1:0-652 GCF_002803435.1 Bacillus sp. mrc49
GGTTTAGATGAACTTAACGACATGCTGAATTAACAAAGAAAAGGGGCGGATAAAATGAGTAGCGAAAAGACCGGTAATTTAGGATTGCATAAATGGGCGCCTACTGATGGGGTGTTACGGACGGAGTTTAACGATAACTTCGGGAAGCTTGACGAGAAGGTGGCGGGGATTGGCGACGTGTCGTTGATTCCGCAGCCGACCGTAGTAGATGCGTTGAAGGATAAAGACGATAAGATTGACGACAGGGGTATTAGTATTAAAAAATTCATAGTTGCATCGGAAACAAGCCACGATCAAGCTTTCCAGAGAGCAAATGACTATATACGTAATTTAGCTATTTCTACCGGATTCACAAACGTTCCATCGCTACGTGTACCGACAGGTAAATACATCATTAACAAGGAAGTAAAGATGTCTCCTTATGTAAAAATAAAATCGGAAGGGTACGTAGGATTTTCTGTAACATTTAATGGGACGGGATTCTATGTTGCACCTAATTCGGATGACCCTAAGTATAGCAATTCGGCAGGGACTCCGCTCGAGTTGTCCAAATTGAGTTGGAATAGAGGGAAGTATTTTGACGGATCAAATGGCGCCATTATCTTTTCAACTACAGTAGACAAGTCAATGGTTGGAGCGAAAACGGTAGCTA
>NZ_PHNG01000251.1:0-651 GCF_002803435.1 Bacillus sp. mrc49
CGAAGATGTATGAATATTTGTCACCTGAAACGAAGAAAGAAATCAGCGCGGATGAATTTGCGGAGCGTTATGAAAAAATCTATAAGGGCATAGAAGTGGACCAGTTAAAGGTGAATTATAAACAGCCCAAAGAAGAAAAAAAGCATAAAGATGGAGAAGAAGTAAATCTTGCTTATACCGTTGATATGTCAACGATGGCAGGGGAGGTCAATTCCGATCATCAGGCGACCCTTATCAAGGAAGGGGAGGGTGACCAGGAGAATTGGTACATTAAGTGGGATGAAAGCTATATATTCCCCCAGTTGAAAGCTGGTGAAAAGATATCGGTTCAAACCTATCCAGCCATTCGCGGGGAAATTGTCGACCGGAATGAGCGCGGACTTGCCATGAATGGCACGGTCTCGGAAGTGGGGATTGTGCCAGAGAAAATGACTAACGAAACCGAAACGGTCAAAAAGGTCGCTGGTATGCTTAATATGTCCACTGACGAGATAGATAAGAAGTTAACGCAATCTTGGGTAAAGCCAGGTTATTTCGTGCCCATCAAGAAAATGTCCAGTGATAATACGGCAGCATTGGAAAAGCTATTGGCGATTCCTGGGGTATCGGTCAATAATACGGAAGCCCGGATCTATCCATACAAAGAATCTA
>NZ_PHNG01000252.1:0-648 GCF_002803435.1 Bacillus sp. mrc49
CAAATCATATGAACTGGGCGGTGAAACCGTTAAGGCGCTTCAGGATGTATGTCTTACCATCGATAAAGGCGATTTCATTTCCATCATCGGTCCCTCCGGATCAGGGAAATCGACGTTCATGAATATGATAGGGTGTCTGGATAAGCCTGATACAGGTGAATATCTTCTTGATGGAAAAGAAGTTGAAAAAATGAAGGATAATGAGCTAGCGGCGATTCGCAATATTAAAATAGGATTCATCTTTCAAAATTTCAATCTGTTGGCGAAGTTGACAGCGCTGGAAAATGTCGAGCTTCCCCTTGTCTATAGAGGAGTGAGCGTGAAGGAAAGAAAAGAGGCCGCCGTTTCCTGTCTTGATAGGGTTGGCCTGGGTGACCGGATGAACCATTTGCCGAATCAACTTTCCGGCGGACAGCAGCAAAGGGTGGCAATCGCAAGGGCAGTGGCGGGCAACCCTCCCGTTTTATTGGCGGATGAGCCGACGGGGGCACTTGATAGCAAAACAAGTAAAGAAGTTCTGCAGATGCTAAAAGATTTAAACGAAAAGGGGCAAACCATCATCCTTATCACCCATGACATGGAAGTGGCAAAGGAAGCAACTCGTGTCGTTCGGATTCAGGATGGACAGCTTTTTGAAAGCGGAGGTGA
>NZ_PHNG01000253.1:0-640 GCF_002803435.1 Bacillus sp. mrc49
ATCGGCAAGAATTAAGACGCTTGAGGGGGAACTCGATACAGAACTATTCGAAAGGCAAGGGAGGGGAATCATTTTAACCGAAAAAGGGAAAGCCTTCATTCCATTTGCGGAGCAAATCATCCGCACATTCCAACAGGGGAAAAAGCAGCTGAAGGCAGGAAGTGATTTGGAGGAAATAACGATTGGGGCCAATATCATTACATCGCAATACTTTATTCCGTTCGCGCTTCCTCTTTGGAAAGAGAAAAACCCAGATTTACGCTTTAAATTCATATCGGCAACAAATGAGGAATTAATGGATAAATTGCTTCTGAAACAGGTTGATATAGCCTTCATGAAGGATGTTGCACATAGTGGGCTGCAAAATCATAAGACGCTTGATAATTCGATTCGATTAGTCGTATATCCGGGACATCCTTTTCAAATTCAAACCGAGCTTTCTGTGCAGACATTAGCAATGGAGCCGCTCGTGTTTTTTGAGTGCGGTGCATTTGACTGGAATCAGGTTCATAAAATATTTGAAGTCTCTAACGTGGAGCCGCGGTTTGAATTTCAGGTTAATCACCTAGAAGTGGCGAAATCATTGATTGTTAGCGGAAGCTGTATCGGTTTTTTGCCGTATTTATGCATTAAAAAGGAG
>NZ_PHNG01000254.1:0-639 GCF_002803435.1 Bacillus sp. mrc49
TATCTACAAAGCAGAAAAAGCGAGGGAGAAACATGACGGATAAACAAAAACGCCGGTTGAAAAAGTCTCTAGCCAAAAGAGAAAAGGATCGCTTGAATCATGCTTGGAGAAACATCTTTGTGAAGTCCGGTTTTCTTGAAGAAAGAAAATAAAAGGGGTGGGCAGATGTTCATTTTCGTAATGGTGGCATTCATTGTTGGGGCTTGGGTCGGGATGTTCTTCATGTCTTTATTTTCTGCAGGTGCTTATGAAAAAGGATTTAAGGATGGGAGTAAGTTAAATGAATACAATTGATGATCAATTAAAAAATGATGTGCTGCTTGCTGTTGAGACAGAACGTTTTAGACAAGATGCATTGTGGGGTAAACAACGTCATTCATATGGTGACTGGTTGAAAATCCTGGTTGAAGAAGTCGGAGAGGTTGCTCAGGCAATGCAAAAGGATCAAAGATGGGGAAAAGATTCTGACGCTTCAAATTTATACACTGAATTAATTCATGTAGCTGCTGTGGCTGTCGCTATTGCCGAACAAGTTCTAGAGGAAAAGAAATAATGGCCAGGCAAATGCAGCCGGTTATTATACGTCGCCAAAGGAAGCATGAAGCTGAACAGGCTATCAAGGATTTATTATCAAGGGGA
>NZ_PHNG01000255.1:0-631 GCF_002803435.1 Bacillus sp. mrc49
CGCTTCAGTCAATGTAGGAGTTTTAAGTTTTTCCATACGTTTTTTCGTTGTATGTTCAACTGCATGCAGTTGACCTCTTTCTCTTGGTGTTACAAACGTAATGGCAATACCATGTTTACCCGCACGACCTGTACGTCCAATACGGTGAACGTAACTTTCAGGATCTTGAGGGATATCAAAGTTGTATACATGTGTAACGCCTGAAATATCAAGACCACGCGCAGCCACATCAGTAGCAACTAGAACATCGATGCTGCGGTCCTTGAATTTTTTCAATACGGAAAGACGTTTAGCCTGGCTAAGGTCACCATGGATTCCTTCAGCCATATAGCCGCGAATGTTCAAGGCAGAAGCCAATTCATCGACACGGCGCTTCGTACGTCCGAAGACAATCGCAAGATCCGGTGTTTGAATGTCAAAAAGGCGAGCCAGTGTATCGAATTTTTCACTTTCTTTTAGCTCCAAGTAATATTGCTCGATGCGATCGACTGTCATTTCTTTCGCTTTTACGCGCACAAGAACTGGTTCATGCATGAATCTTTCAGCGATTTTACGGATCGGATCAGGCATTGTAGCTGAGAAAAGCAATGTTTGCCTTTCGTCAGGAACCGTTGAAAGGATGGATTCGATA
>NZ_PHNG01000256.1:0-608 GCF_002803435.1 Bacillus sp. mrc49
GGTTCAATCGAATATCGTGAAAGGATTTCTCTGCATCGGTCGTCATGATATTGGACTTATAAAACCGGAATGGGACCTCTTCCACACAATGTGTCGACATAATGAGTCCACGAGGGCAATATTGGGCATTTTCCACGAAGTGAACTTTTTTCATCAGTTGATCATGACTCATTAAATAATTCAATATCCAAACGCATTCTCTTCGTTTAAGTTGATAATGATTTAAAAACCACCGAATAAAATCCTTCTTCTCATTCACAGAAACAGGGGCAGCCACCATGAATTCCCTCCTCTGTCTTGATTTAGTTTGGTTACGCTAACTTACGCTTCATCCGAGCCTTCACCAAGCCGCTCCAAAATCATGGCATACTCATCATTCGCCGGGTTAATCTCAAGCAGCTTATTAAATACTTCTCTAGATGTGGCTCTGTCTCCTTCTTCAATTAAAAAGAAACCATAGTCTTCGAGGAAATCTTGATTGTTCTTGAATGAATTATATGCATTATGATAGCTGGTTAATGACTCTTTAAATTGTTCGGTGTGCTGGTAAGATACGGCGGCTATCCATTCAAACTGAGGATCATCCTCTCCGTATCTCCTCACTTCTC
>NZ_PHNG01000257.1:0-626 GCF_002803435.1 Bacillus sp. mrc49
TAAAAATGGCGATGCCGCAAATATCACGGTCACGGGGCGGGGATATTTGCAGGTAGGCAATAACGAGGTGTACGAACTGTTTCAGTCAGCATGGAGCGGTGCCCCTTATTTGGAGGATACGGCGGGATTGGAGGACGAGGTGGCACTGGTCACCGACCTTGGCCTAGTTCAAATCTCGAGTGTTTCGGAACAGGCTGCTAGTCGAAGGAAAGAAAAAATCAGTGAAATCGAAGCCGTTGCCGATCATATCGTGGCGACACAAGCAGAAATGAAGATCGAGAAGCTGGCAAGCCCATGGCTTCCGCCCCTTAAAGCTCGCCTATCGAGAAGCGGTGAAAGCAGCCTGACGAGCAATCAAATCCATCTCGGAATGAAGGATGAACCGGAATTGCAAAGCCAGACAAATTACATCTATAACTGGATGGAGGATGGAAATATCGGGATATTCGGTTCTTCCGGATACGGTAAATCAACTACGGCTTTGACCCTGCTCTTTAGCTTTGCAGATCAATTCTCTCCTGAAGAACTGCATTATTACTTGTTCGATTTTGGCAATAGCGCATTACTTCCATTGCGCCAGCTGCCCCATACAGGGGACTACTTCCGATTCGATGAGCTTAGGAAAA
>NZ_PHNG01000258.1:0-598 GCF_002803435.1 Bacillus sp. mrc49
CTTTACTTAGTACTGATAAAAATAACCATAAAAAAGACCAAAATAAGATGCACCTATCCCGTTAAGAAATAGAGCAAATTATTTTGGTCTTGCCTGCTTTACCAGTAACACGCCAATTTAATTTGTTGATTATAATGAAACGCTTACAAATAAATTATCATAACTATTTGTGCATTACAATAGTTTTTTGATAACCTTCATTCTTGTTCAATTAAACTTTCCTTATCACCATAAAGAAAGCGCCTTAAAGACAGCTCGATTTTCAGCTAAACCAGCTAATAAGATGTCAATATCTTACTCTAAGATTTTATGATATACAATTTTTGGCCATGCCAAAAACCCTCCGCAACCCTTTAGGAAGGATTTTCCTTTGTTTCACAAAAAACAACAATCTTTACGAAGAGAGCCTTCGAAAATGACAATCCTTCACATGAACCAGCGAAACACAGGGCTTTTGAGATCCATCGTGAAAAGGCCATAATCAATGACGACCATTTCATGTTCTTCGGTAAAAGCGACATTTGCGATTCGCAAATCTATTGGAATCATGCCATACTTCAGAAATATAATTTCAAGCTTGATAAGCTTCATATAGTCG
>NZ_PHNG01000259.1:0-607 GCF_002803435.1 Bacillus sp. mrc49
ATGGCATGCCAAACATTCTTTCACCTATTTTACTGATGCATTCGTTTGTGCCCTCAATGATCAGCCTTCCACGAATATCGCCTGTCATGCCGATGAGGACGCTGATGGATTCCTGCTCGAAAGGCTGCCTAAAGAGAGAGGGCTTTTGAATATCCAACGAGAAAGGAAGGACCGATTTGACAGCGAGAATGGTTCCATTCAGGACTTTTGTGATAACAGCGTTGCTTTCCATATAATATAATCCTCCGATAGTATGGGTTTATTCTCTATCTTACCAAATAAATAGGTTTTTTTACCTATTTATTTTAATGAATTAAGAAAAAATATAAGAGATCAACAAAAGTTGTAGTCATTTAGTTAGGAAGCATAAAAAATGTCCTTGTGGGTATATTATCCATATCAAGAATAATAAGGGGTGGGCTCATGCCGTATTTACTATCTGCTTCACATATAAAGCTGCCATATTTACTTTCACAGGATAAAATAATGGAATTTTCACGGGAGATCTTCGGACCTTCTTTTAAAAATATTGAACGGTTACTAAAGGCCTTTAAGAATGGACAAGTAGAGAATCGGTATTTTTCCAATGATCTTGATTGGTTTAAGG
>NZ_PHNG01000260.1:0-571 GCF_002803435.1 Bacillus sp. mrc49
GAAAGCGACTCCGACACCGAGTGATTGGAAATCCTTCTGTAGTTTGTTTTCCCTGTGCCCGATGGAATTCATCAATCCTTCGTGGGCGAAGATGCTGCTGTTCTGCCCGGCAGCCAGGTTCTCGCCGGCCATTCGAAACTTGATATTGTCATCCTCCATCCGGTCGAAGGGAGATTCCCCTTCAAGATTGGTATGGTTGAAATATTGATTCACGGCCATATCCTTACTATGGTCCTGGGCAGTGACTTTGACTCGTTTATCCCATGTAAGCACGGAAAGATCATGATTGACCCGGGCTGCATTGGTCAAATCGAATAACTGGTATTCAAAGCCCTGCTTTAGCTCGGGGCTGGCCGCTGCAAAATAACCGCTCTTTTGCTTTTCGAGATCAGCGTTGATGATTTGGATGGATGTGACGGTATTTTTTTCGTGTTTGTCATAAAAGATGGTCACATAGCTCTGATCCATTTCAAACATCTCGTATTCGCCATCGCTTTTGATCTGGTAATAGACGTTTCCTTTAAGCAGCTTGGTGATGGGCTTCCCCAGTTTTTCAGCGACGTCTGCTTTA
>NZ_PHNG01000261.1:0-589 GCF_002803435.1 Bacillus sp. mrc49
ATTGCCAAGAAGGCGGCTGACTATGCTATCGATAATCGTGAATCATTTCGACATAAATTGATACATGCAATGGAGGATATAAAACTTGAGGCACCCGTCCAAAATCCAGGAAAAATCATCTGTGTTGGCCAAAACTATCGTGAGCATATTGCAGAAATGGGGCGTGAATTGCCACTTTTTCCCGTTGTATTCGCCAAGTACACGAATGCAGTGATCGGACCCCAGGATGACATCCCCTTCTTCCCGATCTCTGAACAGCTTGATTATGAAGCTGAATTCGCATTTGTCATCGGACAAAGGACACGCCAAGTGTCACAAGAAGATGCTCTTGATTATGTAGCAGGTTACACGATTGCCAATGATGTTACGTATCGCGACATCCAACGGCGTACAATTGAGTGGCTTCAAGGCAAAACGGTAGATGGAAGTGCTCCGATGGGACCTTGGTTGGTGACTTCCGACGAGCTGCCCGAACCATCCGGTTTACATGTTCGATTAACGGTGAATGGAGAAGAACGGCAAAAAACGAATACATCCAACTTCGTATTTGATGTGAAATATTTAATTGAATTTTTATCGAATTTAATGA
>NZ_PHNG01000262.1:0-583 GCF_002803435.1 Bacillus sp. mrc49
AACGAAGCAGTTGAATACTGTGCGGACTGGCTTAAAAAGCAAGGATTGACCGTGAATGTAATCGTTAATAATGGGTATAGGATGCTCGTTAGCGAGATTGGCAGCGGAGATAAAACCGTCATCTGGAATGGCCATGTAGATGTTGTCAGCGGGACCCCGGATCAATTTTTCCCTCGCATTCATGAAGGGCATTTATATGGACGCGGTGCAGCCGATATGAAAGCAGGGGTTGTCGGAATGATGTGTGCATTCTCCGAACTGAAAGATAGGAATTTAGGATTGAAAATCCAGCTGCAGATAGTATCGGATGAAGAAATTGGCGGGTTGAACTGTTCTGGCTATTTAGCGAAACATGGTTATAGAGGGGACTTTGTAATTTGTGCCGAACCTACCCAATTGGGAATTGGCCTGCAGGCAAAGGGTGCCCTGCGCCTTGATATTGAGGTATCTGGTAAAGCCGCCCATGGAAGCCGTCCGTGGGAAGGCGTGAATGCAATCGAGAAGGCTTATGAACTCTATCGAAAAATAAAGGAGCTTCCGTTCACGAGGGATCATACCCCCCTTTACGATTCCCCTTCACTTA
>NZ_PHNG01000263.1:0-558 GCF_002803435.1 Bacillus sp. mrc49
ATCGCAAGGATCAGCCAGGAAATCTTGAACATGTTTGCATCCCTGACCGCTTCTGCCGGTTTCTTTAAATGCTTTGCTGCATATGTAACGGGTATCTGTTGCTTAAAGAATAAGTACAGGACCAAAATGCTTGCTCCCAGACTGATCAAAGTAGGAACGATCATCCTGCTGGCATACTCGCCAAAACCGATCCCAAAAAAATCTGCGGAAACAATATTCACTAGATTGCTGATGACAAAGGGCAAGGACGTCGTATCTGCGATAAATCCACTTGCCATGATGAATGGCAGCACCATTTTATCTTCAAAATTCAGTGCCCGTACCATTGCAAGTACGATTGGAGTCAAAATCAAGGCTGCTCCGTCATTGGCAAAAAACGCAGCGGTTATGGCTCCCAAAATCAATACCAATACAAATAAACGGACACCGCGGCCGTCAGCAACACGAGCCATATGGAGCGCTGCCCACTCAAAGAAACCCACTTCATCCAATATTAACGAAATGATGATCAACGCTACAAACGTCAATGTCGCATTCCAGACGATTTGCGTTACATCA
>NZ_PHNG01000264.1:0-570 GCF_002803435.1 Bacillus sp. mrc49
ATTTCTTTGCTTCTTCGGCCAAAGAGAATTGATTATTTAATTTTCCGTTACTCATAAATTAAATCCTCCAGTTCTTTATATAACAATTCATAAGTCTTTATCTTTTTGGTCTGCCGCTTTAATAGAGTAGCAGGCCTTTTAAAATAAGCGGTCGCATTTGGGAATTGTATTGTTCTAGGAATTAAAGTTTTAAACATTCTTATATTCTGTTTTTCTGCATAATTGTAAGCTTGCTCCAATAATTCTTTATGTAATTTTGTACTACTATCAACCATAGTTCCGACGATCCCTACTATTTCTAATTCAGAATTAACATTGGCTTTAAAATCGTTTACTACTTCTATTACGTTAATTAATCCATTTACGCCGAATAGTTCGGGCATAAAGGGAATAATAATTTGATCACTAACTTTTAATATATTCCCGGCTATTAGTTCTAAGCTGGGCGGTGTATCTATTAGTATTAAATCAAAGTCTTCTTTTAGATCCTCAACAAAATTTAGTAAATGTAAAAATCTTTCGGGTTTTATTTTAAAAATAAGGTTTGCAAGATTCCCACTAGAAGGCAAA
>NZ_PHNG01000265.1:0-564 GCF_002803435.1 Bacillus sp. mrc49
GGTACACGCGCTCATGGGGGAAAATGGAGCAGGGAAATCAACCTTGATGAACATTTTGACTGGTCTTCATAAGCAGGATCAAGGAACGATCGTGATTAACGGCAATGAAACCTCATTCAAGGATTCCAAGGAAGCAGAAGAAGCGGGGATGGCCTTTATCCGTCAGGAATTGAATATTTGGCCGGAAATGACCGTGCTGGAGAACTTATTTATCGGCAAGGAACTGGTAAATAAGTTAGGCGTCCTAAAGACGAAACAAATGAAAGCGCGTGCAAAAGAAGTTTTTAAAACACTTAATATTTCCCTTCCCTTCGATAAGGAAGCCGGCCTTTGTTCCGTAGGTGAACAGCAAATGATCGAAATTGCCAAGGCGCTGATGACGGAGGCCGAAGTCATCATCATGGATGAACCGACCGCAGCGTTAACCGATAGGGAGATCGAAAAGCTATTTGAAGTGATGAAGGGGTTAACCCAAAAGGGTGTATCACTTGTTTATATCTCGCATCGGATGGAAGAAATATTCGCCATTTGTGACCGGATCACCGTTATGCGTGATGGTAAAAC
>NZ_PHNG01000266.1:0-545 GCF_002803435.1 Bacillus sp. mrc49
TCCATGTCAGGAAAGCCTAAGTAAATGAATGCCAGCACTTCACCTTTTGAGGATAAACGGAAGAAATCCCGCACCTTCTCATGATAAGTTATTTTTCCCGTTCTCCATACTGCCCCCAGCCCGAGGGAATGTGCAGTAAGCAGCATATTTTGGATGGCACTGTTCACTGCGGCATACTCTTCGGCTACAAGGACATTATTCTTATCACTGGGCTCTATGCCCACTGCGATGATGACCGGTGCCCTCAGAGGATTTTTCTTTTGCCTTTCAAGTTTGCTGATCAAGCTTTCCGGTGTGTCATCTGCATTTTCAATCCTTGTTATTTCCTCGAATACCTGGCCAAGTTTATTTCTGCCTTCCCCAGTCAATACAAAAAAACGCCACGGCTCCGTTCGATGATGGTTTGGTGCATATGTACCCGCCTCGATGATTTGCTCGATCATTTCTTTAGGTACAGGATCTTGCTTAACGATTCCTATGCTTCTCCTCGTTTTTATCGCTTCCATTATTTCCAATGCCGTTCGCCCCCTATCCCTTTATCTCCA
>NZ_PHNG01000267.1:0-540 GCF_002803435.1 Bacillus sp. mrc49
AAGATCTTGGTATACCGGGTTCATCCAAGCGGCGCAGATTTTAAGATTCAATTAATCAATGTCATAAAAAAAGACTATTCCAAAAGGCATATCTGTTTGGAATAGTCTTTTTTGTTTTTCTTAATCCATTTCATTCACGGCCACATTAGTGATGACAGCTGGGGCTGGTCCCCTGCCTTCTCCCCCTACGGTCACCGTTTCTCCCGGATTGATCTTTTTATTCCATTGGTCATTTTTGATCACATAGTGATGCTGTGATTCACTGATGATCCTCCCATTCCATATTGTCTGGATTTCCCCAGCGTAATCGAACCCTACCTTCCAATCCTCAATAGGCGATGTTCCGGTATTTTTGATCCTGATATTGAAAATGGAGCCTGTCCCCCACTTAGAGGTGATGGTATATGTGACATTTACATGATTGATACCGCCTTGGTCAGGTCCTTTGATGCCGCCTTCGAGCAGATCATCGGAAATTTTTTGCAGAAGGGTATCGCCTTTGCATGTATACTTCCCTGAAGTCCTGCAATCCAGGCTTAA
>NZ_PHNG01000268.1:0-478 GCF_002803435.1 Bacillus sp. mrc49
GAGGCTGATGAGAAAACGTACAGTGCCGAAGCTACGGTGAAAGTTCAAGGTGAAGTCCAGAATTACCGGGGCAGAAGCCAATTGAAAATCCGCAATATAAGAATCACATCTGATGCTGATGGCGTAACAAAAGCCGATTTGATTCAAACGGCACCTTTAAGTCAGGAAGAAATGATGGAAACGATCACTCAATTCATTTTTGAAATGAGGAATCCGAATATCCAAAGGGTGACTAGACATCTTATTAAAAAATATCAGAATGAATTCTTGACGTTTCCTGCAGCGACGAAGAACCATCATGAGTATATGTCGGGTCTCGCTTATCATGTAGTCTCGATGCTGGGTCTGGCCAAAGCTATATCAACCCTTTACCCTTCGCTCGATCGTGACCTCTTGTATGCAGGAGTCATACTGCATGATCTTGGGAAGGTACATGAGCTATCTGGACCTGTGTCGACCGTTTACACGGTGGAAGGGA
>NZ_PHNG01000269.1:0-462 GCF_002803435.1 Bacillus sp. mrc49
ATTTACCGAAGTTAGAAACTGGAGTACGTTTAATGAAATCTATCCTGTTGCGACAAACCAGTATTTACTCGGTGTGTTTCCTCCATCTATCAAAAGCGACTTCACAAAGATCATTCAATGCTTACATAATATGATGGTGGCGCATGCAATGACGGTTAACCTATTCAAGGAAAATAACTATCCTGGTGAAATTGGCGTCGTCCACTCGTTGGAAACAAAATACCCTGCCAGTGACTCAGAAGAAGACCGTCATGCCTGTTTCCTGGATGACGCGTTATCAGTCAGGTTTCTCCTTGATGCTACTTACCTCGGTTATTATTCTGAGAAAACCATGCTTGCACTGGATGAAATCTGTCAGGCAAATGGTGCGAAATACGAGTTTTTGGACAGTGATTTTGAAATCATGAAAAAAGCTTCAACACGAAATGATTATCTCGGCATCAATCATTATCAATGCCATTT
>NZ_PHNG01000270.1:0-480 GCF_002803435.1 Bacillus sp. mrc49
GGGAGAGGGAAGAAATCGAAGCGATCATTGAAATTGCCTCATCCATCATTGAAGGGGAAAGGTCCGCGAATGGGGATGCGGCATTCAGAACGGAGAAACGCTCGATCGAGCAGGGACTGCAAAGCATTTTGGAGGGGAGGGTATCTTTTTCATTCGATTCCTTCACGACCTTCCGATTGAAGTCATTCCAGCACACGTTGGAGAAGTATGTAGTCAAGGCGATTGATGAATATAAATTGGAACAGGACTATCAAAATTTCATCGCTACGCTCCGTGATTGCCTTTTTGGCCAAGAGCCGAAATTAACAAAGCTTCACCTCGTCAACCGTGATGGTTTTCATTTCTATGATCAAGGATTTACCAAGCTCGACCGCCCGAGAATCAATAGTTTGATCGATAGGAGGCTGCTTGCCAAAAGTTCACTTTTTCTCGACACGGTGATACTGGCCCCGCTATTATCGATCGCACCCGTTAACTTAT
>NZ_PHNG01000271.1:0-443 GCF_002803435.1 Bacillus sp. mrc49
CCATCAATTTAAGGATCATGGGGGCCTCCAACATCCCTTTGCTGTCCCAGACTACCATCATTACGAAAATCCAGGATGCCTTTGCTGGCACTGGGTTGGACAATATGTTGAATGGTCTTTTATCGATCGTTGGCCTCGGTGACAGCCTGCCGAAAACGTGGTCGGTTTTGATCGTCATGCTGATCATGGCGTTAATCATTCAAGCGGGGATGTCCGCTTTTTTGAAAACGGAGATAGGTCTTGCGTTACGGGCGACGGGGGATAATGAAGCGATGGTCAACAGTTTTTCCGCCCATACCGGCAACATGAAGATTCTGGGGCTTGCAATCGGCAATGCACTTGTTGCTTTCTCCGGATCTCTTGTTGCCCAATATAACGGCTTTAGCGATATTGGCATGGGAATTGGTATCATCGTCATCGGATTGGCCTCCGTCATCATTGGC
>NZ_PHNG01000272.1:0-496 GCF_002803435.1 Bacillus sp. mrc49
GTGGAAATCGAAAAAGCGAAGGCTTCGGGACTGGACTCGTATGAAATACTGACTGATATGGCCTCGGCTATTGCACCTGGTTCGGATGGACTCATTTTCCATCCGTATATGGCTGGGGAGCGTGCACCATTATGGAGTGCCGATGCAAGGGGCTCCTTCTTTGGACTGGCCCTTCACCATACACGTGATCATATGGTCCGCGCGGTACTCGAAGGCGTGATGTATAACCTCTATAGTGTCCTCCTCGCTGTAAGGGAACTGGCTGGCGCACCCGAGAAGATCCATGCAAGCGGCGGGTTTGTCCGCTCGAAGCTGTGGCGTCAGATCATGGCTGATGTTTTCAATCAGAACGTGACGATTCCTGAAAGCTTTGAAAGTTCGAGCTTGGGCGCAGCCGTGCTTGGGCTTTATGCTTTAGGGGAAATCGAAAGCCTCGATGAAGTGGAAGGGATGATTGGCGATACGAATGAGCTTGTGCCGATCGAGGCTAACGTTA
>NZ_PHNG01000273.1:0-462 GCF_002803435.1 Bacillus sp. mrc49
AAATGGCATTGATAATGATTGATGCCGAGATAATCATTTCGTGTTGAAGCTTTTTTCATGATTTCAAAATCACTGTCCAAAAACTCGTATTTCGCACCATTTGCCTGACAGATTTCATCCAGTGCAAGCATGGTTTTCTCAGAATAATAACCGAGGTAAGTAGCATCAAGGAGAAACCTGACTGATAACGCGTCATCCAGGAAACAGGCATGACGGTCTTCTTCTGAGTCACTGGCAGGGTATTTTGTTTCCAACGAGTGGACGACGCCAATTTCACCAGGATAGTTATTTTCCTTGAATAGGTTAACCGTCATTGCATGCGCCACCATCATATTATGTAAGCATTGAATGATCTTTGTGAAGTCGCTTTTGATAGATGGAGGAAACACACCGAGTAAATACTGGTTTGTCGCAACAGGATAGATTTCATTAAACGTACTCCAGTTTCTAACTTCGGTAAAT
>NZ_PHNG01000274.1:0-453 GCF_002803435.1 Bacillus sp. mrc49
AGGATAAACATCGATGAAACGTCCAGCAGACTCAAACACAAAAGACGCGCTATCTGATGTCAGCTTTTCGACCATGAACTCAACGTCTCGCAGAAAGCCATGCTGTGATATCTTGTAGGTCAGACCATCAAGTTGATACTGATCTTCCTTTAAACGTCCTACTATCGGAAATAGAACCGGAGACACGCGTCCCCAGTATGAGCTATCCCCTGTCCACATATAGTTCAGTTCATTTTTCTTATGCTTCACTTCACGTACTTCTGCACCGCTGCTTACTATTCCTACCTCTAACCAAGCATTTTCAATTACAATCATGTCTAATCCCTCTCATCTTTCTGGATTTCGTTCTATGTAATCCAATTTGACTGGAAAACGCCATCCTAATTATGACGGCGTTTCCTCTAACTATGGTGCATACATTCACAGAAAATGATGCACTTTTTAAATCCGCTG
>NZ_PHNG01000275.1:0-464 GCF_002803435.1 Bacillus sp. mrc49
ACGAAGGCTGGGCTTCTTATTGGCATCAGCGCATCATCCGCGAATTGGATCTATCCTCAGGGGAAGCGATCGAGTTCGCCAAATTGAATGCAGGCGTCGTTCAGCCATCACGCACCAGCATCAACCCTTATTATCTTGGATTGAAAGTGCTTGAGGATATCGAGGAACGCTATGATAATCCAACCGAAGAAATGATCAGGCTGGGCGTCAAGCCTGGATCTGGCCGGGAAAAGATGTTCGAGGTCAGGGAGATCGAATCCGATATTTCCTTTCTCCGGAATTATTTGACGAAGGACCTGGTCATGCGAGAGGATATGTATCTATTCCAAAAGCAGGGCAAAGATTATAAAATCGTCGATAAGGCATGGGAACAGGTCCGCGATCAGCTCGTCAGCATGAGGGTGAACGGCGGATTCCCATATATCACCGTGAATGATGGCGACTACATGCGTAATGGTGAGCTA
>NZ_PHNG01000276.1:0-443 GCF_002803435.1 Bacillus sp. mrc49
AGCTGAAAAGCTCCGGAGTTGAATCAATGAAGGAAGTATCGTATTCGCCAGTTATGAATTTTTCATGTTTTACAACATTTTCAAGGAAGGGAATATTCGTTTTAATCCCGCGGATCCTGAACTCCTTAAGGTTACGAACCATTTTAGAGGCTGCCTGCTCGAATGAAAGCGCATGTGTCGAGAGTTTAACAAGAAGGGAATCGTAGTAAGGCGTGATAACCGCACCCTGGAATCCATTCCCCGCATCCAGCCGAACACCAAAGCCCCCACCTGAACGGTATACCATCATCTTGCCGGTATCAGGCATGAAGTTATTCAAAGGATCCTCAGTCGTCACCCGTGATTGGATGGCATACCCATGAGTTTTTATTCCTGCTTGTTCGGGAATTCCGATCTTTTTGCCATGGAGATCATGTCCTTCGGCAATCATGATTTGCGATTGG
>NZ_PHNG01000277.1:0-430 GCF_002803435.1 Bacillus sp. mrc49
AGATGCAGTCCTTGGGAAAAGACCGCTTCATCATCACTAACAGAAAGACTCCATTCCACTCCATTACTTAAGGCCGAACGTGAAAGATTAGATGATCCAACGAACAGGCTATCTTGATTTTCTTTTTGAAATAAGTAAGCTTTAGGATGAAAGGAGACCCCATTACTCTTCCATAATCTGACCTCAATCCTTGCATCAACCTCTAAGAGCATCCTTAATGCTTCTGGCTGGGTCACAAACAAATAATCGCCGGTACACACTTTAATTTCCGCTCCACGCTCCGCAGCTGCTTTTAATGCTTCCTTCAAATATTGAACACCAGATTTCATTACAAAAGAGGTTAAAATACAAATAGAAGAAGCAGAATCAATCTGCTTCAATAGATGTGTCCCTAATTGATTAGTAATTAATTGGACCTTACTCATCTTCA
>NZ_PHNG01000278.1:0-469 GCF_002803435.1 Bacillus sp. mrc49
CTCCCTGCTTAAAGACTATCGAACTGAGAAACAAGAATACTTGAAGTTTGATCAAGAATATTCAACAAAGTTTGTTTATACTGCATGGAAAGACAGCTACTTTGTTGTCCGCAACAGGATGAAGCTGTTCATTGGCTTAATGCAATATTATTATTCACCGGAAATTGGTCTCGAGCTAAAGCAAGCATTGGAGTTCATCGATCCGGTGATTAAGACGCAAGCCTTGCTTGTTTGTGCGGGAAAAAATCTCCCGTATGATGAAGACACAATAGCAGCATGTGCAGACCATATCGAGAGTGCAGAAATGACCTATTGGGAATTGACAGAAAGGAATCTAGAGCACCTGTACCCAATCACTGAAAGTAAACAGCCTCATTTAGCGAAATCAAGACTATTCTTTGCGATTACTAATCTTCCTGAGGAAGATGATGAGATAACCCGCTATCCTGAGGACATTCAGATCATCAGA
>NZ_PHNG01000279.1:0-457 GCF_002803435.1 Bacillus sp. mrc49
ACCTTAAGGCAAGGATAAAGGCTTGGGCATCATTGTTTCAGAAGCATCATATGGAGCCATCTCCCCGGTGGCGGCAAGTGTCATCGGCGCCATCGTGGTTACGACATATGTCATGATTTCAGGCATCCACGGTTCAGCATGGACGGCGATCCTTAAAGATTTCATGATCTTGGTAGTAGTGATATTTTTGGGGATTTACATTCCTTTTCATTACTTCGGTGGCATTCAGCCCATGTTCGAAACGGTACAGGCCGCTAAACCGGAAATGTTAATTTTGGCAGATCAAGGGTTGAGTCAATCCTGGTTTGTTTCTACCGTTTTGTTGAATGCACTCGGATTCTATCTTTTGCCACAAACTTTCATGGTCGTATTATCGTCGAATGGGGAGAGAACGCTTAGGAAAAATGCGATCGCTTTACCATTGTATACACTATTATTGCTATTCGTCTTTTTCATA
>NZ_PHNG01000280.1:0-456 GCF_002803435.1 Bacillus sp. mrc49
GCCAAGCCAAGTTCCGCGATCATATCAGATGCGTTCGGCCCTGCGATTTGTGCTCCAATAACCAATCCATCTTCTTTGCGAGTGATAAGCTTCACAAATCCATCAGTATTGTTTAAGGATAGAGCACGTCCATTTGCAGCGAATGGGAACTTGGAAGCAAGCGCTTCAATTCCAGCTTCCTTCGCTTCTTTTTCATTATAGCCGACAGATGCAAGTTCCGGTTCAGAGAATACAACAGCCGGAATGGCAAGGTAGTCGATTTCTGATGAATGTCCTGCAATGGCTTCGGCTGCAATTTTACCTTCATAAGAAGCTTTATGAGCCAATTGAGGTCCAGAAACGATATCACCGATCGCATAGATGTTTTTCACGCTTGTACGGCATTGTTTATCCGTTTCGATCAAACCGCGATCCGTCATTTTGATTCCGACTTGCTCAAGACCAGATCGGAAGAGC
>NZ_PHNG01000281.1:0-450 GCF_002803435.1 Bacillus sp. mrc49
CTAAATTGATTCATGATAGGCCTTTTCGCCATGAAGTGTAAGATCGAGCCCCATTGACTCATCTTCATCACTGACACGCAACGGAACGAACACATTAATCACTTTAGCAAGGACATAAGTGATCACGGCAACAAAAATATATGTGGCGATGATGGCCACAAGCTGTTTCCACAGTAAGTTGAAATCCCCGTAAAATAATCCATTTGCCCCAGCTTCGTTGACGGAAGTCGTTGCGAATAAACCAGTAGCGATGCCTCCCCATGTTCCGCCTATCCCATGCAGCCCGAAAGCATCCAATGCATCGTCATACCCCAGTTTATTCTTCAAGAAGAATACGCCCCAGAAGCATACTGCCCCACCGACGACTCCTATGATGATCGAGGATGCAGGCGTCACGAATCCGCAAGCGGGTGTAATGGCAACCAACCCGGAAATCGCTCCGGATACTGC
>NZ_PHNG01000282.1:0-449 GCF_002803435.1 Bacillus sp. mrc49
ATGGTTATTGCATTTAAGAAAAGTGAGGGAATAAACAAGAGAAGGCAAAGGGGGGAGAAGCAATTTTGAATAAAGTGAATCAGTTTCAACAGAATATCCAGTCAGAAGATCCCTTCATCAAAAGTCTATATTCAGATTTGAATGAACGGATCGATGCGTATGAGCAGGAAGATGCTGTGAAAGTCGACAAAATGAAATGGAGGGATGCGACCGGTTCTATTTTTTTCATGCTATTAATCATTGTCTATTTAGTCTATGTACTTGTTTAAGGTAGTGTACTTTTACATTGTCTATTACATTAACAGCCGTAATTCCATTCCATTCAATCAATATATCTATAGTTGGGAGAGAAGCGTGTGAGTAAAGAGAATTCCTCCATTTCGAAGGATGTGGCCTTTGGCTTTTTACCGGCAAGTAAAAGTGACAGGATTTTTAACCTTAGGGATTTA
>NZ_PHNG01000283.1:0-444 GCF_002803435.1 Bacillus sp. mrc49
AAGTCCAAATCGCCATTCCTTCCCAAGCCTTCATTATCCAAAAAGACTCAAATGTAGAAGCGATGAACGAATTTGAATCGATGCGCGACTGACAAAAAGACTTGCCCTAAATCGGCAAGTCGTAGCTCTTGTAAGCCAAAAGGCTTCGGAAGTCTCATTCCGAAACCTTTTGGCTTTTCGAATTCGAGATATGAATGAGTGGTACTCACTTTTTTCCCTCTTTTACTTCGCATAGATAATCTTTTAAACTAGTCATGATATTACCGAGTCATTCTTGAAGAGGTACAGAACTCCTGCAGGAAATGCGTGTCCACGCGAGACACCGCAGGCTAAAAGACGAGGAGGCTCACGGACCGCCCGCGGAAAGCGAGCACTCGCAGTGACACGAAACGTTCATCATACAAATCATCACACTGGGAGCAAGCAGGCTGCCAGTTTCGTATT
>NZ_PHNG01000284.1:0-411 GCF_002803435.1 Bacillus sp. mrc49
AAACACATTCAGTTTCTGCCTCCTGATATCTTCTTCTCCCATGAAGATGATGCACTCCAGCTTCAGCAAAGCGCAAACTGTCGCAGTCGCCACTCCATGCTGCCCTGCCCCCGTCTCGGCAATCACTTTTTTCTTGCCCATTTTCTGAGTCAGTAACGCCTGGCCGATCGTATTATTGATTTTGTGTGCTCCGGTATGGTTCAAGTCCTCACGCTTCAGATAAATATCGGCACCGCCAGCCAGTTTCGTAAGATTCTCCGCATAATAGAGAGGAGTTTCGCGACCGATATACTGCTTCAAATAATAGCTCAGCTGCTTTTGAAACTCAGGATCTTTTTTGGATCGATCATATACTTCCTCAAGTTCCGTTATCGCGGCCATTAATGTTTCCGGAACGAACCTGCCCCCGTA
>NZ_PHNG01000285.1:0-379 GCF_002803435.1 Bacillus sp. mrc49
CATTTCGTTGAAGGTTAAATTGGTTTCAACGTTTTTCCCTAATGCTTTGAAGATATCATCATAATTGGTGAGTGTCGAAAGGCTTGAACCCTTTTTCATGACAGCTTGGATAACCTGGCGTTGCCGCATTTGTCGTCCATAATCACCGCGAGGGTCTTCCTTACGGATCCGGGAATAAATCAAGGCTTCTTTACCATTTAAGTCAATGGTGCCTTTTTTGAAGTTAAAGCCTTTATAGGCAAGGTCCATATCATTATCGACGGTGACACCGCCTACCGCATTCACGATATCTTGGAAACCTTCCATATTCATTTTGACGTAATAATCGATCGGAATGTCTAGATACGCTTCGACTGTGTTGATCGCCATGGAAACTCCG
>NZ_PHNG01000286.1:0-441 GCF_002803435.1 Bacillus sp. mrc49
AAGTCCAAATCGCCATTCCTTCCCAAGCCTTCATTATCCAAAAAGACTCAAATGTAGAAGCGATGAACGAATTTGAATCGATGCGCGACTGACAAAAAGACTTGCCCTAAATCGGCAAGTCGTAGCTCTTGTAAGCCAAAAGGCTTCGGAAGTCTCATTCCGAAACCTTTTGGCTTTTCGAATTCGAGATATGAATGAGTGGTACTCACTTTTTTCCCTCTTTTACTTCGCATAGATAATCTTTTAAACTAGTCATGATATTACCGAGTCATTCTTGAAGAGGTACAGAACTCCTGCAGGAAATGCGTGTCCACGCGAGACACCGCAGGCTAAAAGACGAGGAGGCTCACGGACCGCCCGCGGAAAGCGAGCACTCGCAGTGACATGAAAAGTTCATCATACAAATCATCACACTGGGAGCAAGCAGGCTGCCAGTTTCGT
>NZ_PHNG01000287.1:0-439 GCF_002803435.1 Bacillus sp. mrc49
AAACGAAAGTTGAAGATAAAATGGCTATTGTCGAAAATGCGACTACACTTTTTTTCACGGTTTCCACCTCTAATATGTCTTTTTCCCTATTCTAACAAAATAATACAACGAAAAAATATTACATTTTTGTTACAAAGGGAAAATAGTAGTATTATACTGGTTTATATTGGTTTGGAAATGGTGATTAAACCAACAATATTTTCTATATTGTGAGTCTTTTTTCACATATGTCTGAAAAATCAAAAAAGTTTGTCGCACGCTGTTTAAATACCCTTTTTTTATAAAAAAAATGACGGTTAATCGAACAAAAACCCCTTCATGATTGAAGGGGTTTTTGTTATTTAAAAAGAAAATCAACTACATTTCGGCTTGAGGATCCTGCCGAGTATTGGTTCCATTTTTGGTTAAAGGGAGCGATCTTCACTAGTGAGCGATCGGA
>NZ_PHNG01000288.1:0-404 GCF_002803435.1 Bacillus sp. mrc49
CGGACGGATAGCTTCATCAATACGATTAACAGTCGCTCGATCCTGTTCCGTCGTTTGCCTACGTGGGGGAAGCTCAGTACCGCCCCTTTCCGCCTTGCACAGCGCAATAAATTCGCGCATTTCTTCAAGTGTCTTCACCGGATCACCTCCATAGTTAAAAGGCGCTCTGCCATCTGTAAGAGCGCCTGATTTCTAAAAAAAACCTTACTCGTCGTCTGAATCTACATAAGAATTTGGGTTATTTGCATATTTCGTAAATTCAGCACCGATTGTCCTTGCAATAGACTCCAGTTCAATACCTCTTTCAAGAAATAGGTTTTCGTTGAAAGCACCCTCCAACATGCCTGCAATCTGGGCAGCTTCTTTTTGTTCTGGCATTTGAGCCTTATCGCTGATATTATCGT
>NZ_PHNG01000289.1:0-433 GCF_002803435.1 Bacillus sp. mrc49
CGACGCTCTTCCGATCTGCTTCATCATCTTTCGCGAAGGCTATGAGGTTCATGAGTTGATCATGCAGGCCTGCAGTCTGAATGGCTTTGAACCGAATATCATTTGTGAAACCTCGCAGTGGAAGTTCATCATGGAAATGGTTTCCTTCAATCAAGGCATAACGGTCCTCCCCAAAGGTGACTTGGAAGAGATGGATATTAGTAATAAGGAGATGATTACGATTCCCCTAACCCCCGCTATTAACTGGCAAGTGGGAATTGCCTGGAAAAAGGGGGACTACATCTCCTTCGCTACCCGAACGTGGATTGAGTTCATTAAAACGAAACTGGCAGACAGGGAAGACCAATGAATTATTGCAAGCAAAAGACCGCCGATTCGGCGGTCTTCGTCTCGGATTTCATTATTCCTTCCGCTTCACCCTGTAATGCAGCTC
>NZ_PHNG01000290.1:0-432 GCF_002803435.1 Bacillus sp. mrc49
ACGACGCTCTTCCGATCTAAGTCCAATACTTGACGCAATGCAACGTTCAATGAACGGATACCGCCACCGATTGGAGTTGTAAGAGGTCCTTTAATAGCGATCAGATATTCGTTAATGACATCTAGAGTTTCTTGTGGAAGCCATTCGCCTGTTTGGTCAAATGCTTTTTGTCCAGCTAAAACTTCTTTCCATTCGATTTTCTTTTCGCCATTGTAGGCTTTTTCAACTGCTGCGTCTAAAACGCGAGAAGCTGCTGCCCAGATATCAGGACCGATTCCGTCTCCCTCGATATAAGGAACGATTGGGTTGTTTGGCACGTTAAGAGCACCGTTAGTAACTGTGATTTTTTGGCTTTGTGTCATGTCTCTTACCTCCGATTCAAATTCAAAGGTTAGATGGTCCACCTTTAAAGCAGGCAGCACCACTAACCCT
>NZ_PHNG01000291.1:0-432 GCF_002803435.1 Bacillus sp. mrc49
CAAGTGCATGAAAAAAGAATCAAATAATGATATTACTATATAGAATAGGTTAGGGCATATTATATTTGAAGCATTTTTTATGATATATGGATAAATAGGTCACCTTCTTTCTATATAATCTTAACCAGATGAAGACATCCGGACAGAATTCTTCGTTTCTGTAGGGATATATGTTAAAATTAACTTAGTTCTGAAACTGTCATTGGGGGAATAGCCGATGGATACCTCTGCTAAAGATGAAATGATTTTTTCGTTTGCTGACTGGTTGAGAGACCAAGGCAAATCAGATAATACGATCAAAACGTATACTGGTGTCCTTTCACAGTTTTGTGACCAGACACAAAAGATATTGATGGAGATTGATTCTGAAGATGTTCAGGATTATCTTGATAATTTAGAAAATTGCAAGAAAAGACCAGGGACAATTGAAAA
>NZ_PHNG01000292.1:0-393 GCF_002803435.1 Bacillus sp. mrc49
ATGAAGGCTCAATCCTGATCGTTTTGGAATTAATGAGCGTACCTGCGACTAAAATGCCTTTATCAAACAAGGCTTTTGAAAATTCATAGCCCACTTCGTCTTTATGGAACTCAATACCGATCATCAATCCTTGGCCGCGAATTTCCAAGACCTTGTCTTGGTGCTCGTTTGCCGCTTCCCTTAAACCATTCAAGAAATATTCACCCACTTCTGCAGCACGCTCCGGTAATTTTTCTTCCAAAAGAACGTCGATCGTAGCTATGGCCGCAGCGCAAGCGAGTGGATTTCCGCCAAACGTCGTCGTGTGCATGAATGGATTGTCAAACCAGCTTTTAAATACTTTCTCATTGGCCACGACTGCACCAGCTGGCATCACCCCGCCGCCAAACGCCT
>NZ_PHNG01000293.1:0-410 GCF_002803435.1 Bacillus sp. mrc49
GAAACCAACTTACCAATTTTTTAAAGGGGAACAGCCCCTTCAGGCAGCCGAAGTTAAGGCGCTTGTGAAATTCACTGAGGAAATTGACCCTCTTATCGCGGTGTCCTACCATACGTCAGGAAGGGAAATCTTTTGGCATTTTCACAATAAACGCGAAAATATGGCTAGGGATTATGGGATTGCCAAAAAAACGGCGGAATTGACTGGGTATGAACTGACCTTTCCCGAAAAAGAAGCGGTAGGCAGCGGTTTTACCGATTGGTTCATCACAAAATTCAATCGTCCCGGTATGACAATCGAGCTTAGTTATTTAGTGGATGAAACCAATCCACCGGTAACTGTATTTCCCGAGGAATGGGAAAGGAATCGTTCCATTGGTATCATGCTTGTAAAAGAAGCGAGCCAGCTGC
>NZ_PHNG01000294.1:0-377 GCF_002803435.1 Bacillus sp. mrc49
AGCCCTCTGCCCCTGCTGTAATCTCTGTGATGCGCTCTTTCGAGGAGGTGAGTGTCACGAGCCTGATAAGCACGATCCCTGCCGTTTTGATAGAGGAAAACACCGCTTCTTCTTCAATTGGCACATCCGGAATGATACATCCGGATATTCCCGCACTAAGGCAATCTTCGGTAAATTCTTTAAGACCATAGGCCATGAGCGAATTGGAATAGCCCATTAAGATGATGGGGATCTTCACCTCATTTTTGATTTCCTTCACTTTTTTCAGTACATCCCTTAAAGTGGTGCCATTTTCCAAGGAACGGATGCCAGCCTGCTGGATGACCGGTCCATCCGCAACAGGGTCAGAGAATGGTATACCTAGCTCCACGGCTGTC
>NZ_PHNG01000295.1:0-370 GCF_002803435.1 Bacillus sp. mrc49
AACATCCTTTTCGTATTTTCAATACTTTTCTTATCTAAATCATAAATGCCATGAATGGTCGCTCTTCCCTCTAGCATGGTAACTTTAATATGCTCATGGCCTATCATCCCGGCACCAATTACGTTAAATTTATATTTTTGTTTTTCCTTTTTAAAAATGTATTTATCTTCTTCGGATAAGTAATCAACATTTAAAAAACTCGAGAAAAAATTACTGTTTAATTCTTTTCTTTTTGTACTCATATCAAAAACCTCCATGTAATTTTGTTAATCATAAATAGGTACTACCCGTTTTTTCATGTTCTTTCGAATTTCACTGGTAATCTATAAATATGGAACTAGCGGTAACTCGGGTAAACATAGTTACCTTT
>NZ_PHNG01000296.1:0-424 GCF_002803435.1 Bacillus sp. mrc49
GCTCTTCCGATCTGGTTAAGGAAAACGTCCTTTGTGACACTATACGCAGTATCTCCTGTAACTTGTAAATCTGGTGTTTCAGGATCAGTTGGAGGTTCCTCTGTTAGTCCATATAAAAAGGAGTCAACCGCTTTGTTCACATCGACTTTTCCGTTGATTCCTTTTACACTACCGCTATCTGTATATTGCCATATGGTCCAATCATTAATACCTGGAGAATTCACTCCATATCTGGCTATCCATAAAGGATATCCGGTTACATTGATATCGTTCGTATAAAAGGAATAATAGGTGTATATCATTACTTTCCTATCTTGAGATTTAAGATAGTCCAAGAATGTTCTAACCGCAGCTGTTAATGCAGATTTCCCAATGTCACCTTGATCAACTTCGATATCGAGAACTAGTGGTAAATCCAGTTCTA
>NZ_PHNG01000297.1:0-420 GCF_002803435.1 Bacillus sp. mrc49
ATCACCTTAGTACCCAAATCGATTCTTCCCTTTATGAACAATTGCTTGAATTAGTGAATAAGGAGAAAAACTAAACATCATGACCCAACAACAACAATGGATGTCTCTATTAGGATTGGCCAATCGAGCACGCAAGCTAATTTCGGGTGAAGAATTAGTGGTTAAAGAGATTAGAAGCGGTAATGCCAAAGTTGTTATTTTATCCGCGGACGCTTCAAAAAACACTGAAAAAAAAATATCTGATAAGTGCGCATTTTATCAGGTTCCTTTAAAAAGAGTCGAAAGCAGGTCCATGCTCGGCCATGCGATAGGCAAGGATGCTAGAGTTGCCGTCGCAGTTCTGGATGAAGGTTTTGCACAAAAACTCCGAACGCTGCTCGATTAAATTTTACGGGGGTGAACGTATGAAGATCGGAAGAG
>NZ_PHNG01000298.1:0-420 GCF_002803435.1 Bacillus sp. mrc49
AGTTTTCACGAATGACCAATCATATAAAAAAAATCAGGATGCTCGAACCTACGCATCCTACTAAAGCGACCGGTGTTTTCAAAGGAGAAGCTTCAGGCTTTCTCCTTTGGAACGATATTCAGTATGAAAAATTCTATGATACCTATACACAGCTCATCAATAATTTTTGGAAGCCATCTAGCGTGAACATGATTCAGGATAAAAAGCAGTGGGGAGAAATGGATGAAGATATCCAGGACGCCTTTCTTGATATCCTGACGATGATTGCTGGGATGGATAGCCTGCAAACGCCTACCTTGGTGGAAATCCTTCGATACATCAAGGACCCTGCAGCAAAGGCAATCCTTGCCAATATGGCTCAGCAGGAATCGATCCATAATGAATCTTATTCGTATATCCTTGCTTCCTTGATCCAGGTAG
>NZ_PHNG01000299.1:0-419 GCF_002803435.1 Bacillus sp. mrc49
AAGCTTACGGAACATTTCAACGCCTGTTACTGTTTTTGGTTTTGATTCTTCGTTGAAACCGATGATGTCAACAACGTCACCGACTTTAACTTGTCCACGCTCAACACGACCAGTAGCAACTGTTCCACGACCAGTGATAGAGAATACATCCTCAACTGGCATCATGAATGGTTTGTCAGTGTCACGAGTTGGTTCTGGGATGTACTCGTCAACAGCTGTCATTAATTCATGGATTTTTTCTTCCCAAGCAGCTTCTCCTTGAAGAGCTTTAAGGGCAGAACCTTTGATAACTGGAATGTCATCGCCAGGGAAATCGTATTCAGTTAGAAGATCACGGATTTCCATTTCTACTAATTCAAGAAGTTCCTCGTCATCAACCATGTCGCATTTGTTCATGAATACTACTAGGTATGGTACAC
>NZ_PHNG01000300.1:0-418 GCF_002803435.1 Bacillus sp. mrc49
CCGGCTAGAGCATTTAAGGAAGCTGGCCATACAGTAACGAAAATCGAAATGGAAAAAGGGAAAACGGTTCAAGGCAAACAAGGTGAAGTGGAAGTCAAGATTGATGAAAGCATCGATTCAGTGAAACCAGAGGATTTTGATGCATTGTTCATTCCGGGCGGTTTCTCGCCTGACCAGCTGCGTGCTGACGAACGCTTCGTAACATTTGCCAAAGCGTTCATGGATGATAGAAAACCAGTCTTTGCAATTTGTCACGGACCTCAGCTGCTGATTACGGCCAAGGCACTTGAAGGGCGCCATGCAACTGGCTATACCTCGATTAAAGTCGATATGGAGTATGCTGGTGCGACATATTTGGACAAGGAGGTTGTGGTTTGCGGCAACCAACTTGTAACCAGCAGGACGCCGGAAGACCTTC
>NZ_PHNG01000301.1:0-417 GCF_002803435.1 Bacillus sp. mrc49
ACGGGCAGCAGTAAAGGCTTAGGTAGAAGCACGGCAATAAAACTGGCAGAGGAAGGTTACGACCTCGTTATTAATTATGCCCGAAGCAAGTCGAAAGCATTAGAAGTGGCAGCTGAAATTGAAGCGTTGGGGCGGAAAGCTCTTGTAGTGAAGGCGAATGTAGGCGACGTCGCAAAGGTGAAAAGCATGTTCGAGGAAATCGAAGCGTATTATGGACGCTTGGACATCTTCATCAATAATGCGGCATCCGGAGTGCAGCGCCCATTGATGGAGCTTGAAGAATCACATTGGAATTGGACGATGGATATCAACACGAAGGCACTCCTTTTCTGCGCCCAGGAAGCGGCGAAATTGATGGAAAGGAACGGAGGCGGGAAAATCGTCAGCATCAGTTCACTTGGCTCAGATCGGAAGAGC
>NZ_PHNG01000302.1:0-415 GCF_002803435.1 Bacillus sp. mrc49
GTGCTCTTCCGATCTGGAAGCGTCATTGAGGATTTTTTCCCCTTCAACCACTCCGCAATGGCCATGGCTTGTATACTCACAAAGGCAGGTGTCAGCAATGACGATGACTTCTGGATATTGTTTTTTTATTAGGCGGGTTGCTTCCTGCACAAGTCCGTTATGGTGAAACGCCCCGGTGCCGTGTTCGTCTTTATCATGATCAAAGGGTACACCGAATAAAATGACCGATTTAATCCCTAGACTTACCACTTCATCCATTTCCGCCTCCAAGTTATCCATGGATAGCTGATAGATACCCGGCATAGAGTTAATTTCATTTTTTACCTGTTCACCATCAATGATGAAGATGGGATAAATCAAATCGTCTTTATGCAATTGTGTTTCACGGACCAAAGCCCTCATGCCTGCACTTGCA
>NZ_PHNG01000303.1:0-413 GCF_002803435.1 Bacillus sp. mrc49
AAAATGGTGCCGTAACTTCGGGAGAAGGCACGCTGGCGCGTAGGTGAAGAGACTTGCTCTCGGAGCTGAAGCCAGTCGCAGATACCAGCTGGCTGCAACTGTTTAATAAAAACACAGCACTGTGCAAACACGAAAGTGGACGTATACGGTGTGACGCCTGCCCGGTGCTGGAAGGTTAATTGATGGGGTCAGCCGCAAGGCGAAGCTCTTGATCGAAGCCCCAGTAAACGGCGGCCGTAACTATAACGGTCCTAAGGTAGCGAAATTCCTTGTCGGGTAAGTTCCGACCTGCACGAATGGCGTAATGATGGCCAGGCTGTCTCCACCCGAGACTCAGTGAAATTGAACTCGCTGTGAAGATGCAGTGTACCCGCGGCAAGACGGAAAGACCCCGTGAACCTTTACTATAGCTT
>NZ_PHNG01000304.1:0-363 GCF_002803435.1 Bacillus sp. mrc49
AGAAAATGATGGAATACTTTAAGGCTAAAAGAAGAAGCAGAATCGACTCTCGGATGTGCATTGATAATTAGCAATTTACTCATAGGTAGGATCTCCTTCGGATATATAGAATGGCGATTTAATTAAAGATTAATTCAATCGACGATTAACTCGATCAATAATATACCTCTGATTATGTTGTTTGTCAAACAAAAAAATTCTCCAGTGAATGATGGATCGAAGGTTTGCATGATTGACAAAACTATCTATTACTTCTAATATACATTTGATTATCTTATGAACGAAAAGTAGGTGAAGTTATTATGTCATATGGCGTTGGAGTCGAATATGCATTGCACTGTCTTGTTTACTTAATTGATGTAC
>NZ_PHNG01000305.1:0-346 GCF_002803435.1 Bacillus sp. mrc49
AACATCCAGATCATCCTAAACGATACAAAATTGCAGCTGAATATCTCCAAGTGGCGAAAGGATTATGGGATTCATGGGAAGATGATGCCTTCATTCGTGATAAGCAATCAGGTGTCTTCTTTGACCCAGGGAAATTACATCCATTACATCATCAAGGTGAATTTTTCTCTGTGCAAGGACCGCTTAACATTGGTCGATCGAAGCAAGGACGCCCAATCATTATCCAAGCTGGTTCATCAGAAGATGGGAAAAATTTAGCGGCGAAAGAAGCGGATGCCGTATTTACCGGTCAAGCAACATTGGCAGAGGCTCAAGCATTTTATTTAGATGTTAAAAGCAGGGCTTC
>NZ_PHNG01000306.1:0-400 GCF_002803435.1 Bacillus sp. mrc49
AAAGAGAAGTAAGAATCAATTCTCTTACTCCTCTTTTATTCCTTTATTTTTCATCAAGCATTTTTAAAGTGTCTTTGGCAATGGCCTCTGCGGATACAACCCCACGGTATCTTGTCCATAAATCACGATCAACGCTGTAAACTTGACCTTTTTTTACCGCCTTCAGGTTTTTCCATAGAGGATTGTCCTTCCACTCATCAGTAAGCAGCTTGCCCTCATTGTTCGCCAACAGCAGGATATCTGGATCAATCTCGACAAGCTGCTCCAGATTCATCTCAGCATGCGGCTGTTCCTGCTGAATGGCATTTTTCAATCCCATCCGTTCAAGCAATTCTCCATCATAGGAAGAAGATGTATGAGCCTGGAAGGAAGTATCCCGCACAGATCGGAAGAGCACACG
>NZ_PHNG01000307.1:0-398 GCF_002803435.1 Bacillus sp. mrc49
AAAGTGGACCTGGAAGCTACGTCGTACATTAACATAGGCTTGGATTACGAAGCCGAAGAGGTCGACCTTAACTGGCTGATGAGCGCAAGTTTAATGGAAATAGTCGAAAAGTTGGCAAAGAATTAGCCCGCCCTGTGCTGAGAACACAAAGCGAGCCGTAAAAACAAACTATATCTTAAAGGAGATTATAACATGCCGAAATTAAAAAAGGTAACAGTCCAGTTCATATACGAAGGAATTTCTTATCCAAAAGATTTTGTATCAGGTGCTCTTCTTCCGGACGGTCGCGTCCTGGTCACCATAGATAATTTTTCACTTTACGATTGCGTTCCGACTGATTATCCCGATATATATATCGTGGACCTTGACGTTAATGATATCGATCAGATCGGAAGAGC
>NZ_PHNG01000308.1:0-395 GCF_002803435.1 Bacillus sp. mrc49
CCAGCCATATCACCGGGCGAGTTTCGTTGCTCAGTGATGGGCTGGCAGAACTGATCCTCGACCGTCCGCTATGGCTGGCCGAAAACGACCGGCTGGTGCTGCGCGATATTGGCGCACGCCAAACCCTGGGCGGCGCAAGGGTGCTGAGCTTGACGACGCCCAAACGCGGTAAGCGCCAACCCGAGTATTTGGCCTGGCTGACGGCGTTGGCGCAGGCCGACGATGACAGTCAGGTGCTGGCGCTGCATTTGCCCAAGGGCGCGCTGGATCTGGCGGCCTTTGCCTGGGCGCGACAACTGACCGAGAAACCGCTGGCGGCGTTGTTGGCGAGTCATGAGTTGCTGATTGCCGGCGATAGGGCATTGGCGCAGGAGAATGCACAGCTGGACCAGCAG
>NZ_PHNG01000309.1:0-394 GCF_002803435.1 Bacillus sp. mrc49
AAGCTGAACGGGCCCATCGATGATGCCTGCCCGTCCCTCGACCTTAATCTTTGCATTCATGCGGCGCAATTCATCGATATGCTTGAAGCGCGCCCCGTATATCGTATCGGTCACCATGCTGGAGCCGCTCGCTTTTGTCAAAAGGGACGTGAACGGCTGCTGGAGATCCGTCGGGAATCCTGGATATACCAGCGTCTTGATATCAACCGCTTTATATTTTTCACCCGGTGAGACGAATATCTGGTCGTCGCCAGCTTCAATGTTTATACCCATCTCCCTCATTTTGGCTGTCAATGACTCCAAATGCTGGGGAATGACATTATCGATCAAGATGCCTTCACCGACAGCAGCTGCCAAGATCATGAAGGTCCCTGCCTCAATCCGGTCTGGTATG
>NZ_PHNG01000310.1:0-393 GCF_002803435.1 Bacillus sp. mrc49
ACGCACCTGTTAGCTTTCTCTAAATAAACGGTTTCCAGTTAGGGTCTTTTATCTCTTTCTCATTTGGTTTTCTTACAAACTCAATACAGCCTTCTTCGCATGCCCCAAACTTTACGAAGTTTTTTTGTGCTTGCCTTAATGAAACTTCATTAGCCCCGCCTTCGTAATCAGGGTCTCGAAATTGAACACCATCATCTTCCCAAAAGCATATTTTGCAAATTGCATATGTATCGGTTGGTTCTTCATCTAATGTTTTATATCCACAGCAAAGACAAGTATATTTCATACAATCACCTCGATACTTTTTATGAATTTTACCATACTTTCTTGTTCAACTAACCTGCCCCTTTACTTCCACAAGAAAAAGCTGCCTTAAAGACAGATCGGAAGAGC
>NZ_PHNG01000311.1:0-392 GCF_002803435.1 Bacillus sp. mrc49
ATTCAACCCGGACATCCTGCTGATCCCAAGTCGCGATTTTTATTCTTCCATTTGCTATATCCACATCCACTTCGTTCAGGAAATCATAATCATGCTGAAAAATATGGCTGTCTTCCACTGATTTGCCGAAGTTGAAATCAAGGTCGGTATCTTTGATTTTCTTAAAAGCACTCTCAACGAAATCAAGAATCTTATCTTTCGATGACTGGATATTCTTCTTGAATGTATCCTGAGTGCTTCCTTCACTTTTCTTTTCCACGACTACAGTCGATAATTCATTTTGCAGTACCTGCCCTTTTGCTTCACTTTCCTGACTGGCTTTCTCCAATTCTTCCAATAGGCCCATGGCTTCGTCCGCGGATAGCTTTCCATCCTGAATCATTTCTAGAATC
>NZ_PHNG01000312.1:0-391 GCF_002803435.1 Bacillus sp. mrc49
GATAAAATTCTGCATATCGAACAAGAGACCATCAACGAATACACCGGCAACTACTCCTCGTTCGAGCGTCAGCGTTCGACCAAGCTGGCCCAGCAGCAGTCGCTGTACCTGAACCAGCAAGAGAAAGTGGCGCATCTGCAAAGCTATATTGACCGCTTCCGCGCGCAGGCCACCAAGGCCAAGCAGGCGCAGAGCCGCATCAAGATGCTCGAACGCATGGAGTTGATCGCGCCGGCCCATGTGGATAACCCGTTCAGCTTTAGCTTCCGTCAGCCGGAGAGCTTGCCGAACCCATTGCTGCGTATGGAGAAGGTCAGTGCCGGCTACGGCGACAAGGTGATCCTCAACTCGATCAAGCTGAACCTGGTGCCCGGCTCACGCATTGGCTTGC
>NZ_PHNG01000313.1:0-391 GCF_002803435.1 Bacillus sp. mrc49
ATAACAGCAGCACGATAACCAGGAAAAGCGAAAGCCATGCTCGGTTCTTCATATGAATTGCTCCTTTTTAATTCGGATTGATTACGATTTGGAATGTATGTGTAAAAACGAAATCATTACGATTTGACTTCTGTATAATACAAAAAATCAAGGAAGAAAGCAAGGCTTTTTTCTAATGGCCTTCATCTTTTTTCTTTTTTTCCGGAACCGGATCGATGCCGCCTGGATGGAACGGATGACATTTAAGAATCCGGACAATGGCCAACCAGCTTCCTTTAATTGGGCCGAACCGATTGATCGCTTCCAGTCCATAATGGGAACAAGTCGGGTAAAAACGGCAGGTAGGCGGGTTTAATGGAGAAATGGCAATTTGATAAAAACGAATGATTCC
>NZ_PHNG01000314.1:0-369 GCF_002803435.1 Bacillus sp. mrc49
AATCGTACGGTATTTCTTGGTTTGATCGTAACCAGAGGGCAGAATGACACATACCTCATGGTCGGCCACTTTTTTATTAAGGTATCGAATCATGCATGTGCCTCCATATTCTTCAAATAGTTGATAATGATAACCATTATCAACTATGATTATAATACACTTGCCATCATTTTGAAAGGCATTATGCGATTCATGGAGTGAAAACTTGTATCTGGTAAGATTGATGATAATCATTCTTATCTAATTCGATTATGAGAAAAGCCAAGAATGTGTTCGTTTTGGCTTTTTTAAAATGGAAAGAGGGAGCTGAAAGGGATTGGGAGTCATTAACTGTTAATTTGTGTCTTTGCAATTGGTCCTCATTAATTG
>NZ_PHNG01000315.1:0-389 GCF_002803435.1 Bacillus sp. mrc49
CACGTCGGAACCGATACGTGAACCGCCGGCAATCAGCAGCGGACGCCGATGCTGGGTGAACACCTCACGAATTGGCGCATGAGTGACGTCCTTCGAGGCTTCCAGCTTCAGAAACGCCGGCGTTTCCCCTACCCCACGACGCAGCCACAGGCCAAACACCACCAGCACCAGGCTCAGCAGGAAGGGGATACGCCAGCCCCACTGTTGGAAATCTTCTGCCGACATCGCCACCGTCACCAGCGTGATCAGGCCAGTACCAATCAGCGTGCCGCAGGAAGGACCGACCTGAGCAAAGGAGGCATTGCGCCCCCGCTGGTGCGGTTTGCCGTGCTCCATCGACAGCAGTACCGCGCCGGCCCATTCGCCTCCCAATGCAATCCCCTGAATAA
>NZ_PHNG01000316.1:0-352 GCF_002803435.1 Bacillus sp. mrc49
GATGTTTCGCAGCTTCTTCCGTTAACTCCTCATACATCAGCACTTGCCATGGTTCAAGAAGGTTTGGCTGTGAGACACCAATGACATAGTCTACTTCCTTCTCTTCCTTTGCCTCCTTCTCGGTATTCTTGTAATGAAGCAATAATGGGAGTAAGCAACAGACGCTTAATCCAATCATTATATTTGTATATATCCTTTTTTTAGTCATTACTCTTTACTCCACTCTTATAAACCATCGGTGAAATGCCGATCACCTTCTTGAAGGCACTGCAAAAGTAATGCTGAGTACTATACCCGACCATATCAGCCACTTCATAGATTTTTAGATAAGGGTCCTTTATCAGCAGTAGGG
>NZ_PHNG01000317.1:0-354 GCF_002803435.1 Bacillus sp. mrc49
TCACGAGACATTTGTTCGAGTTGCAGCCAGGGTCAGTGAAGGAAGGATATCGGCCAGTCAGTGCGATTTCCCCAGGGGTCATGGGAATTACGGGAATTGAGACGAGTGACATCATAAAAGGGGTCATCGAGAAAAGTAAACCGGATTTCCTCATTGTCGTGGATGCCTTGGCTGCCCGTTCGATCGACCGCGTGAATTCAACGATACAAATCACCGATACCGGCATTCATCCGGGTTCTGGTGTCGGGAATAAACGAAAAGAACTGAGCCAGGATACATTGGGAGTACCCGTCATAGCAATAGGGATTCCGACGGTCGTCGATGCCGTATCCATTGCCAGCGATACGATCGATT
>NZ_PHNG01000318.1:0-385 GCF_002803435.1 Bacillus sp. mrc49
ATTTATTGGTCTTGTCATTAAATTCTGCCAAGCTTATAAAATTCGCATTGGCCTTGGTGACATCATTACCGTCTTCATCTAATACCTTTGTTCCGTGCCAAAGCGTGCTACCTAAAATCTTATCTCCATCAACGTCCTTAACAATATCCCCAGTAGCAGTTTCCAACTGCTTGTCAGGGTCAGTGAAAGACAGCTCTTTTTCTTTATATGGAACATGTTCAACGAACACCTCTACATCTTTGCCATCAGCGTCTTTTCCCATTCTTTTATAAGTAAAAACATCTTTATCTATTTTTTCCATGTCAACCACTGCTTGATAATTCATTGATTCTGAAATTAATATTCTCTTCTTCCCATCATTAGTGATGAAGAATGTTCCTTTATC
>NZ_PHNG01000319.1:0-380 GCF_002803435.1 Bacillus sp. mrc49
AATGGAGCAACCAAGGAGCTGCTTTCACTAGACAGCTGAAAAATATGATGCAATTGGCACGTGTAATCACAATCGGTGCGTTAAACCGTGATGAAAGCCGTGGAGCGCATTACAAACCTGATTTCCCGGAACGTAATGATGAAGAATTCATGAAAACGACAATGGCAACTTTCAAGGGCTTGGATCAAGCACCTGAATTCCATTATGAAGATATTGATGTATCACTCATCGCACCGCGTAAACGTGACTACACTACGAAACATTAAAGAGGGGGAGCAAAAAAATGGTTGAAACTAAATCTGAGACTAAAACAGTCCGTTTTATCATCACTCGTCAAGATACACCGGATTCAGCTCCTTATGATGAGGAATTTGAATTAG
>NZ_PHNG01000320.1:0-380 GCF_002803435.1 Bacillus sp. mrc49
ACAAATGAGCTCTAGCGCCAAAACGCGGCGGACGTTTTGGATGATTTGATGCGCGTGCCGCGATCCAATTGTCCCCATGCTTACATGATCTTCCTGATTCGCTGAAGATGGAATGGAATCCACACTAGCCGGATGGGCGAGTGTCTTATTTTCAGAGACGAGTGAAGCGGCGCAATATTGCATGATCATCGCTCCCGATTGCAAGCCAGGCGACGGACTCAGGAATGGCGGTAAATCATTCAACTGGGGATTGACGAGTCGCTCGATCCGGCGCTCGGAAATGTTCGCAAGCTCGGCAATGGCGATTTTCATGAAGTCCATCGCGAACGCTATCGGCTGGCCATGGAAGTTTCCGCCTGAAATCACCTTTTCACCATCAT
>NZ_PHNG01000321.1:0-316 GCF_002803435.1 Bacillus sp. mrc49
AATAACGTTGAAAGCGTTAACACTCTAGGGGGATGGTCGAATGGATTTTATATTCTTGCTAACAGGGATCCTGTTTGTTTTTATCATCGCTTTTTTATTCAGTAATAACCGGAAGAAAATAAAATATAAACGAATTCTGATCATGTTGGCCGTGCAAATCCTTTTAGTGTACACGATGATGAATACTAGCATTGGCCTGATTGCAATTACCAGCGTAGGCCAATTTTTTGAAAAATTAATGGCGGTCGCAGATTCCGGAATCCAGTTTGTATTTGGCGGGATGGTAAATAAAGGGGCAACAACGTTTTTCTTTGTA
>NZ_PHNG01000322.1:0-343 GCF_002803435.1 Bacillus sp. mrc49
GGACCGTCCAGGAAGTCTGCGTGTGGACCTGCTGCATCAAGCTGGCGTTAAGCCAGGTCCGCTTTATAAAGCATTGAAGGATGGGCAAACGGTCCGACTCGAGGATGGCCGTGTCTTGAACGGGAAAGATTATTTAGGGGCTCCGCAAAAGGGACGGATCATCACGATTTTAGGAGACACAAGAGTGTGCGATAATGCCCTGGTACTTGCTGATTCGGCAGATTACCTGGTTCATGAAGCTACATTTTCTGCAGAAGAAACGGAAATGGCCTCTAGTTATTACCATTCGACAACCGTTCAGGCTGCAACAACGGCCTTGAAAGCAGGAGCCAAGCATTTAATC
>NZ_PHNG01000323.1:0-373 GCF_002803435.1 Bacillus sp. mrc49
GCTCTTCCGATCTGAAAACCATTCTTCATTATGGAGGATGGCTTTCAATGTTCTTGTCTCCTCACCTTGCAATCCAAACCCTTTCCAGACTTCGTGATTGTCAGGATTCTGCCTCCGTATTACTCCAGCTTGGATTGGCATTGGTACGGGGGGCGCAAGACTGAATGCCGGTCCCCACTGCTAAGCTGCTTAGTTTCTGCAGTCGAAAGCAACGTTCACTGGACAAAACAAAAACCGCAGGCAAACTCCCTTACCATCCGAGTTTGTCCGCAGTTTGAGCCTCCTGCTTAAGAGGCATACTCTATTTGAGGTTAAAATTCCTCCACGGCAATTTCATTTCACTCTTACTTTCTGGTTTACGACAATGGTGTAC
>NZ_PHNG01000324.1:0-367 GCF_002803435.1 Bacillus sp. mrc49
ATGGGGAATTCAAGCCGGTTGCTTCTAATGAAACGAAAAAAGGAAGGGCGAAAAATCGGAGAGTTGAAATCCTGATAGTCCCGCGGACGGCAATAAATGATTGAAAGCCTGTCTGGAATGGACGGGTTTTACTTTTGAAGGAGCATACATGGAAAGAGAATATACAAATGTGATGGAAGAAATCGTTGTGACTTGGGTTCAGGTTTTAATGTCAGGTATGGAATACCAAACATTTTGTTCATGCGACAAATGTAAAAATGACATCATCACATTATCATTGAATAATATGCCCAATTACTATGTAACGACAGAAGAAGGACGTAAGCGGATATTCGAGAATAACGCAAACGGCTAACGCGAAAGTGGA
>NZ_PHNG01000325.1:0-366 GCF_002803435.1 Bacillus sp. mrc49
GCACTGGAGGAAGAGGAACTTCCGTTGATTTTACCGAAAACGACTGACATCAAGCCTTCAGGGACAGGGGAATCTCCACTTGCGAACATTGCGGAATGGGTTAACGTAACCGATGAAAACGGACGGAAAGGGCGCCGCGAGACGAACACGATGCCGCAATGGGCAGGCAGCAGCTGGTACTTCCTTCGTTATATTGATCCGGACAATAAGGAAGCTTTGGCAGATCCTGAAAAATTGAAAGAGTGGATGCCGGTCGACATTTATATTGGCGGTGCCGAGCATGCGGTGCTTCACTTGCTGTACGCTCGTTTCTGGCATAAATTCTTGTATGATATCGGCGTCGTGCCAACGAAGGAGCCATTCCAA
>NZ_PHNG01000326.1:0-365 GCF_002803435.1 Bacillus sp. mrc49
AATAAATCAACCAACCCAAAGGATAATTCGACCTGTGCGTGAATAAATCAACCAACCCAAAGGATAATTCGACCTGTGCGTGAATAAATCGACCAATCCAAAGGATAATATCCCGTGACGCGCAATTCCAGCAGAAGTCTCGCGCCTTGCGTTGCATTACACTTTGCGTGAAAACATATTCCGGAAGTTGATTTTTGGAAATACTCCGTGAAAATCATTTTGAATGCAAGTTTTCCTTGAATATGCTTATGAATTAATGGGTACAGGTAATAATGAATTTAAAAAGATGGGGTGACATGTAATGGAGGGAAACGAAAGCTTAAAATCTGAACTAGCCAGTGAAGCGGTGGATGCGATTGAAAAAG
>NZ_PHNG01000327.1:0-343 GCF_002803435.1 Bacillus sp. mrc49
AAGTAAAGGTATTTCCTTCATACGAAAAACGTGACCGCTTAGGCACGTTTTTTCTTTATGCAACTAACGGGGCATGTTAGTTGGACAATCTTTAGTCGATCACAATAACTGAAACAAACACTCTTTCCTTTAACCTTGAATTCAGAACGACCTGATGTAATAGCTTCCGGTATATTGGATGGACGTGAAATATTGATGGTAGATGGTAATCCACAAGTAATGATCTTTCCGTCGATGTTCACGGATTTTTTACAAGCACCGGATGATTATACGATCAATTATGGAAGGTTTTCCATCAGAATCATACGTTTTTTGCCTTTTTACCAACAATATGGGAAGTCAT
>NZ_PHNG01000328.1:0-363 GCF_002803435.1 Bacillus sp. mrc49
TGCGGTCCTTGCGGTCGATCCGAGCTCATCCATTAACGGGGGGAGTATCCTTGGTGATAAGACGAGGATGGAGGAGCTGGCAAGGAATCCCCGCGCCTTCATCAGGCCCTCGCCTTCAGAGGGTACGTTGGGCGGCGTTCATCGCAAAACAAGGGAAACGATGCTGCTTTGTGAAGCGGCAGGATTTGATGTCATTCTTATTGAAACGGTCGGTGTCGGTCAAAGTGAAGCGATCGTCCGAAGCATGGTGGATTTCTTCATGCTCCTTGTCCTGACAGGCGCAGGCGATGAGTTACAGGGAATGAAGAAAGGGATACTGGAGCTTGTGGATGGAATTGTGGTCAATAAAGCGGATGGTGATAA
>NZ_PHNG01000329.1:0-328 GCF_002803435.1 Bacillus sp. mrc49
GTGGCATCAGGAAGAAAAGCGGTAGGTGCCAATATGGCAGTGGATGACCTCTTGGCTTATTTGAATGGGGATAAGCAGCAGGTAGCTGAAGCGAAGGGCAAGGCAGCCGAGATGATCTTGCAGTCGGATTCACAGCAGCCTGGTGCCCTGTCCTTAAGGAATAATGAGAAATTGGTTCTGGCTGCTGTTATGGAAGCGGAATACCAAGCCGTCGATCTTACAAATGGTGCATCTGTTGCACTTCAGCTCAAAGAATTGACGAAGTTACTCGGCCTTCAGCTGGAGCATGCACTCATTAACCAATCCGCCGCCAATTTGGAGGAAAACC
>NZ_PHNG01000330.1:0-314 GCF_002803435.1 Bacillus sp. mrc49
AAGCAGGCAAACTGATTAAATATGATATTTTTGAAAAAGGGAATGAAGGCGCGCTCGAATTCGATTTGGATGACGATGAAGAAGCGATGATTTCCGACTTCTGCCTCACACATTTGGACGAAGCGATGAATAATTAAAAAAACCGGGCAGCTGCCCGGTTTTTTTTATGATAAATGTGCTTCATCCTGTTCATCTTTTGACACCAAAACATTCCGCGGCTTACTGCCTTCATAAGGGCCGACGATTCCCCTTGCTTCCATTTCATCGATCAGCCTCGCTGCCCGCGCGTAGCCGATTCGGAATCGGCGCTGCAG
>NZ_PHNG01000331.1:0-302 GCF_002803435.1 Bacillus sp. mrc49
TGTTCGAAGCAGTCGATGCAGCCAAGCCTGGTTTTCTGAAGCTTCCTGACGAAGGGCTTAGCGTATCATGGTTCATCTCCACGGTAACCTTGCTCGTGTTCGGTTTCTATATGTGGCCGCAAGTTTTCAGTGCGGTATATTCAGCGCGCAGCGGGAAGATCTTTCGAAAGAATGCCATCATCAGCCCCATTTATACACTCATGTTACTATTCGTGTTTTTCGTGGGGTTCACAGCCATATTGAAAGTGCCAGGGCTCGTTGGTGCAGATGCCGACCTCTCCTTGCTCCGCCTTTCGATCGAG
>NZ_PHNG01000332.1:0-357 GCF_002803435.1 Bacillus sp. mrc49
GCTCTTCCGATCTATCGCCATCGCCCCAATCCCGAATATGAGCGTAGCCGTTACAAACCCCTGCGAAATCGAAGTCCCTTCCTTGGCCTTCATCCTGCGCTCGATCCAATTCCCTAAAGAATTCAGCCTGCCTTCAAGATTGACCCATTCGCCAAGGGCAGCGCCCCCAACGATGCTTAAAATGACAAGAATGAACTGCTCACTTTTCAATCCCATCTGCAAGCCTAAAACCATGATGGCCAAGCCGATTCCACTCATGACCGTTTCTTTTATCTTTTCAGGTATATGCTGTAAATACCTTCCCAAAATTGAACCGATTAAAATGCACGCACCATTCACCAAAGTACCTAATAAAAC
>NZ_PHNG01000333.1:0-356 GCF_002803435.1 Bacillus sp. mrc49
GTCAGCCTTGCCGCAAGCGGCGGAAATATATCGAAAACCCGAAGCCATTCGAAGTTGGCAGGCTCTAGGTGCTTCATGCCTTTTCCATAATTGCTGACGGAACTTAAATATTCAACATGCAGGCCATATTCCGTTTTATCCACCTTATAGCTGGGGACGATCTGGTTGTTACGGTCAGCGAAGCTTTCCGAATGAACCCAAGCGAAGTGGGACACATCCAAGAAACCTTCCATCTGCCGGCCGGCAGAGCCGGCAATGTCAATGGAAGGCGGAAGGATATTCAAATATCCCTCATCCTCCCACGCAGGCAATTCCGGAATGTCTTCTTCATCACTCGCACTCGATGTCCATACCAA
>NZ_PHNG01000334.1:0-356 GCF_002803435.1 Bacillus sp. mrc49
AGGCGAACCTAGCCATAAGGTCGTGCGTACCGCTATTCACGCACTGGCCCGCATGCAGCACCGTGGCGCAATCCTTGCTGACGGCAAGACTGGCGACGGTTGCGGCCTGTTATTACAAAAGCCCGACCGCTTTTTCCGCATGGTGGCGGAAGAGCGCAGCTGGCGCTTAGCCAAGAACTACGCCGTTGGCATGATGTTCCTCAGCCAGAACGAAGAGGAAGCCCGTGCCAGCCGCCGCATTGTAGAAGAAGAGCTGCAGAACGAAACGCTGTCGGTTGTTGGCTGGCGTGAAGTGCCGACAAACCCGGACGTTTTGGGTGAAATCGCCCTCTCCTCCCTGCCGCGTATTGAACAGA
>NZ_PHNG01000335.1:0-356 GCF_002803435.1 Bacillus sp. mrc49
AGCGGCTTTAGTGTCTCTATATCCTGCTGGTTTTCCTCCAAATTGGCGGCGGATTGGTTAATGAGTGCATGCTCCAGCTGAAGGCCGAGTAACTTCGTCAATTCTTTGAGCTGAAGTGCAACAGATGCACCATTTGTAAGATCGACGGCTTGGTATTCCGCTTCCATAACAGCAGCCAGAACCAATTTCTCATTATTCCTTAAGGACAGGGCACCAGGCTGCTGTGAATCCGACTGCAAGATCATCTCGGCTGCCTTGCCCTTCGCTTCAGCTACCTGCTGCTTATCCCCATTCAAATAAGCCAAGAGGTCATCCACTGCCATATTGGCACCTACCGCTTTTCTTCCTGATGCCAC
>NZ_PHNG01000336.1:0-354 GCF_002803435.1 Bacillus sp. mrc49
ATATGTACCGATGCATTCAGTAAGCCATGAAAATGCCATTAATCTATTAACTGGAAGCATTGGCGATGTTCGAACACAAACACCAGCGTATAAACAGACAAAAGTGAAAATGGAATTAATTAATGTCAAGGGGAGCAAACCGCTTCCTTTATACAACCCTCGGTATGCTAAGCGAAACCCACAGCTCGGTGTACAGGTTGAACGTAAATGGAATCGTGAAGATTATGACCCGATTGCAGACCTGAATATAACAGCAGATAGAAAGTGATAGGAGGTAACATGTAATGGCAAAACCAATTACGAAAATAGAAGAACAAGTGTTTACTGAAAAAGAAAAGCAAAGCCAGGAGCTTG
>NZ_PHNG01000337.1:0-314 GCF_002803435.1 Bacillus sp. mrc49
GACAATCTTTGTTTATCGCAGTCTTGATGATATAGGAGGATTCGCTTCAATTTTACCTCACAATTTTTATAGCAGCCATCCTTACCTCTTCTTTGTTTTCATGGTATGTACAATTTATTTATGTTTAGCATTCGTGTTCAGTTTGTTAGCGTGTGCATTGGTTCTTTTATTAAATCGAGAGTATAAAGTCATTGTATCGGTATTAATCATCTATTTTTTGTACGGAAAACTAGGTGTTTACACTCAAAGTGTTTGGTTTGACATTTTCGCAAGCTTTACCGCTTTCAACACCATGTATTCCACATTGGAAGCAT
>NZ_PHNG01000338.1:0-305 GCF_002803435.1 Bacillus sp. mrc49
CGAAGACACACCCAGTAAATAAACGCTGTTGAAGCGGGAAAGCATCATTCGCTGCAAGCCAAACGGAAAAATGAAACAGCGAAGTGTTTAATTCAGCTACCCCATCGCAAATGCGGCCGGGAGGATGGTTCTGCGTTCAAAACGCATTCAAAAGGAGTTGACCAAAGATGAGTATGTGGAGAGATAAAATCAATGCCTACAGCATCCTGCTGATGATCGTTAGCATGATGGTTTACATCATTTATCCCCAGCCCCTTACCCTCAGTCTGTACTGCATATTTGGCATTGCCTTCATCACCCTGGCT
>NZ_PHNG01000339.1:0-308 GCF_002803435.1 Bacillus sp. mrc49
TCCTGTTCTTCCACTGGATAGATCCCAGCTTCACGTGCTTCCGTTTCACTCTTGATATCAATTTTCCAGCCAGTAAGCTTGGCAGCCAAACGGGCATTTTGTCCACGCTTACCAATTGCCAGGGATAATTGATAATCAGGGACGATGACGGTCGTCGCTTTTTCTTCTTCTTTTACGATGACTTCAAGGACCTTGGAAGGACTTAAAGCATTCGCTACGAAAATGACCGGGTTCTCCGACCATTTGACAATATCGATTTTTTCGCCTTTCAGTTCATTGACGATGGCCTGAACACGTTGTCCTTTTTG
>NZ_PHNG01000340.1:0-352 GCF_002803435.1 Bacillus sp. mrc49
ATTCACTAATGAAAATAAGGAAATGTTATTGATTGTCATTACAAGATATGAACTTTATGACCTGGAACGTATCATTAAAGAAGTGGATCCTCAAGCCTTCACGAACATTATCGAAACTTCAGGAATCGTTGGCACATTCAGGAGGGAATGATATTAACGGCAAATTAAAACCATTACACTTCGTTTACAGATGGGGGTTTTGTTGGCATTTCCTGTTTACTGCTTGTTCAAAGCGGTTACTTCATATAGTGTAGCGCCAATTCAAAAATCTACCGAAGGAGTGATAAAAAATGGCTAACGAAGAAAAAATGAGCAGGCAGGAAGCAGGACGAAAAGGCGGGGAAGCCACTTC
>NZ_PHNG01000341.1:0-351 GCF_002803435.1 Bacillus sp. mrc49
AACGAAGAATATCCGGAAGTTCCCTCTTTTAATAAGGTATTGCTGGATGGGTTGTGTCGATGCGTTTAAGGAAGGGGGGAAGCGTTGGATAAAACATGGTGGAAAGAAGCAGTGGTGCAAGCGTATCGGATGGGCGATTTAAATGGCTGGAGGGAACCGGAATCGACCAATGAAATGAGAAAAGGACCCGGCTTCCCCATAAATGGCGGAGACCGGGTCCTTTATATGGATCATTTCGTTTTAAGATCGCATTCCTCAAGTGGAATGACTTTCGTTTTATGCTTCCATTTATAACCCAACCATAGGGCGAAGAATAAAAACAAGCCGATGTAGGATACGAACATCGAATTC
>NZ_PHNG01000342.1:0-351 GCF_002803435.1 Bacillus sp. mrc49
GACGTTTCCGTATTTATCGTATGAAAATCAGACGAAAACAGAAGTATTATGCGGCCGGAATACCGTTCAAATCAGACCTGCCAGAAGCATTGAATATTGCTTCGATCATATGGAAAAACGATTAAAAGCTCAAGGAAAGGTTTCTAGAAATCCTTATTTATTGTCTTGCCAGCTTCAAAATCATCGCCTGGTTATATTTGGAGATGGACGTGTTTTTGTTCATGGAACGAATGATATCCAGCTCGCCAAAAATCTATATTATCGTCTGTTGGGCTAATGGAAGGAGGGAAAGGTATGGTAGAAAAACGAACCCCGATTCCTATAGGAGAATGTGTACGTAAAGTAACGCAA
>NZ_PHNG01000343.1:0-351 GCF_002803435.1 Bacillus sp. mrc49
GCGCTTCAGTTTGCAGAAAAAGAAGAGGAAATCTTGAGTGCCCCGCAGTTTAATGGTGTATCCGTTGAGCGTTCCTTTCCACTTTGTTTTACCTTTTTGATAGAAACCTTTTGTTTACATCGTGGGCGCTCCTGTAATGGAGTGCCTTTTCTTATGACATGAATTTGGCACTTTACCTTTTTTGCTGCCTCCATTTTACCTCATAAGCTAATGCTGCCATTCATGACAGATGCAATTAGCATCGCCATTAAGCGCTGGCTTTACCTTGTCTTCACATTAATCCTACCGTATTTTTACATCCCCTTGACACTGTGTTCATTTTTGACCTTTATAGTTTAATTAAATATTCAA
>NZ_PHNG01000344.1:0-347 GCF_002803435.1 Bacillus sp. mrc49
AAGTCGGTTTATTGGAAACAGGACAAATGGATGCCCCTTCCACTGAAGACGGTGTCGCTTGGTTTGAACCTGGTTAAAAACCAGGGGTGAAAGGGAATGCAGTATTGGCAGGGCATGTAGACAGCAAGACAGGACCCGCCATTTTTTATCATTTGAAAGACCTCGATAGAGGGGATGAAATTACGGTTAAGGACAAACAAGGAACAAAACTCACATTTGTGGTGAAAAAGAAACAAAGCTACCCACGAGACAAAGCCCCTCTTAACGAAATCTTCGGATATAGCAAAGGGCGCCATTTGAACTTAATTACTTGCACAGGCACCTTCGACCGATCAAAAGGCACGCAT
>NZ_PHNG01000345.1:0-347 GCF_002803435.1 Bacillus sp. mrc49
AAGTGGAACGGAGGGTGCGGGACTCCTGCGGGAAATGCGTGTCGACGTGAGACACCGCAGGCTAAAAGCCGAGGAGGCTCACGGACCGCCCGCGGAAAGCGAGCACTCGCAGTGACATGAAAGGTTCATAGTACAAATCTTCAAACTGGGAGCAATCGAATTTCTTCTTTGTTCTCACGCATAGTGGAATGGAACGGTCAGATTTTATAAAACTAAAATCGAATTGTCTACATTCAGAGACTTGCCCTTAATCGGCAAGTCTTTTTTATTGCCAAATAAACTTAAAAACATCACACCATTATGTGATATAATCTTTTCATTGTGTTTACAATTAAAAATTAGATATA
>NZ_PHNG01000346.1:0-346 GCF_002803435.1 Bacillus sp. mrc49
AGTTAATAATATAACTTACTGAGTCATACGTCAAGAGGTTTACGAAAAAAGTTTTTTAAAGTATAATTGGCGTTGAGGTGAGGGAATTGTCAGCAAATAAAAAGTTACTTACTCCTATGGTCGATAATGGGTTTATTTCATCATTAGAGGGCACTTTAAAGGAACTAGAGATAACGAAGAATGCTTTAGCAGTTGAAGCGAAGGTGAGGCCTGCAACCATTAATGACCTAGTAACGGGTAATGCAAAACAGGTTAATTTTGAAACACTTAAGGCGGTTATAGATGCGCTTAATCGTAAATCCCTGGAGACCAATATTGTAATATTTTGTCGGATAAATTTTTTTGC
>NZ_PHNG01000347.1:0-346 GCF_002803435.1 Bacillus sp. mrc49
CCAAATTATTTGAAAATCTGCCTTGATCCAGATTATTGGACGGGGACGGAGGGATGAAACTTCTGATGGAACAAAAGGATTGACTAAAAGACAAGTGCTGTTTGTTGAACGAAATGTGGCTTTTTTTGCTATTTTTCGCGCGTAACAGATACCTTTTTTAGTCAGTCTTTTTTTTGCGTATGAATGTAGAGGCACCAGTTCACTTACACTGATGTTTTCATCTCCTCCATCAAAAAGGAGGAAACGTAATGAAATTGTCCGGAGATTTTTTGAAAATGAAACAGAATCAAGAGAAGATAGCCATGCTGACGGCTTATGATTATCCATCCGCAATAGTAGCCGAACA
>NZ_PHNG01000348.1:0-345 GCF_002803435.1 Bacillus sp. mrc49
GTGGAACGGAGGGGGCGAGACTCCTGCGGGAAATGCGGGTCGACGTGAGACACCGCAGGCTAAAAGCCGAGGAGGCTCACGGACCGCCCGCGGAAAGCGAGCACTCGCAGTGACATGAAAGGTTCATAGTACAAATCTTCAAACTGGGAGCAATCGAATTTCTTCTTTGTTCTCACGCATAGTGGAATGGAACGGTCAGATTTTATAAAACTAAAATCGAATTGTCTACATTCAGAGACTTGCCCTTAATCGGCAAGTCTTTTTTATTGCCAAATAAACTTAAAAACATCACACCATTATGTGATATAATCTTTTCATTGTGTTTACAATTAAAAATTAGATATA
>NZ_PHNG01000349.1:0-345 GCF_002803435.1 Bacillus sp. mrc49
GAGAAAACGGATCAAGTTTAAAAAAAGGGTTGTCCAAATTACTGGACATCCCTCTTATTTAACAATGGATATGGGATGGTGCTTAAGCCAATTGGCTGATTGCCCGCCATAATTGTACATGACGGACCTTCCTTGGAAGGAAGCGGCCCATTTCTTCTTCGTTATACCCAGCATGCAGGTTCTTATGATCGAATATGATCGGGCGGCGAAGTAAATCTGGATTATCTTGAATAAGCTTGCAAAGATCATTAAGTGGTGTATTATTTATATCGATATTCAGGCTTTTGAATTTTTTGGAGCGAGTCGATATGATTTCATCTGTACCGCCCTCCGTCTTACGTAATA
>NZ_PHNG01000350.1:0-342 GCF_002803435.1 Bacillus sp. mrc49
CCCTATCTTTGTCAGTTCCCCGGATTCCTTCAATTCCAAAGCATGAAAGATGGCTCCTGCAAGTTTGCCGGCATTTCCTATTTCCGTAACCCAGCCCTTGCTCCCATCGGGAATCAATTCCTTCACACCGCCAACATCGCTCGTGATGGCAGGCAGGCTCGACCTTGCCCCTTCAAGCAGAACAAGCGGGAAGCTCTCGCTTAAGGATGTCAGCAATGTGACGTCCCCCAACGGATAAATTCTTTCAATATCTGCCCGATGCCCCAAAAAGATGACGTTACCGGATAAACCGGTTTCGAGGACGATCGTTTCCAAGGTCTTCCTCCTACTCCCGTCCCCTAC
>NZ_PHNG01000351.1:0-341 GCF_002803435.1 Bacillus sp. mrc49
GCTCTTCCGATCTGTCACGCATTCATATCCGTTTTTATATAGATAATCCAAGGTCGGTTCCAGAGCCATTACAGTTTGGGGACGATCGCTCCAATCATGGAGGAGAATGATGTCACCAGCCCGTAACGAATGTATGATGTGGGAGGATATTTTATTCGGTGCCGGCCGTTTCCAGTCTTGTGGATCCTGATGCCAGGACCATAAAACAACCTTAAATCCTTTTTTTACTGCAGTATTAATGATTATATCGTTATGAAGTCCACCTACAGGCCGGTATAATGTCGGTTTGTATTTGGCAATATCCCAAATCACTTTATCGGTTTTGTCCAATTCGGAAGATA
>NZ_PHNG01000352.1:0-341 GCF_002803435.1 Bacillus sp. mrc49
GAGGTATTTAAAATTGTTGGTGGAAAGAGGATGGAGAACGCGTTCCTGCTTCAGCCAAAGAAATTGCTGCGGCATTCAAGGAGATAAGCTCCCATGCAGCCCAAGTCATTGAACAGGATTGGACAGATGAATCACTCGAACAAATGCAAACAGCGTTCGGAAGACAGGAATCGAATGCTGAGATTTTAATGGGGTTAATCAAGCATATCATCCATCATCGCGGGCAAATGACGGTACTAATGCGCCAAGCAGGAATAAAACCTCCTGGAGTTTATGGACCGCCAAAGGAAGATTGGATCCATCTAGGCGTGGAAAATCCACCACTTTAATGCCATAAAAGC
>NZ_PHNG01000353.1:0-294 GCF_002803435.1 Bacillus sp. mrc49
TTCCAAAACTTGATTCATCAAGGTCATATCAAGGGAAATCCCTCCTTTAACTGGAACGACATGCCCCTCCAAGCTTGATCCTAACCCGAACGGAATGACAGGAATATCGTGGTCATTCGCATACCTCATGACTGCACTTACTTCTGCCGTATCCTTTGGATAGATAACCGCATCAGGTAAATGCGGTGTATGGTACGATTCATCATGACTATGCTGTTCCAATAACGTTTCATTCACCGATACTTGCTCATCCGTCAATATATTCCTTAAGTCCTCTATGTACTGATTCATCCT
>NZ_PHNG01000354.1:0-340 GCF_002803435.1 Bacillus sp. mrc49
AACGTCGTGAGACAGTTTGGTCCCTATCTGCAGTGGGCGTTGGAAGTTTGACGGGGGCTGCTCCTAGTACGAGAGGACCGGAGTGGACGAACCTCTGGTGTACCGGTTGTGACGCCAGTCGCATCGCCGGGTAGCTAAGTTCGGAAGAGATAACCGCTGAAAGCATCTAAGCGGGAAACTTGCCTGAAGATGAGACTTCCCTGGAGGCTTGACCTCCCTGAAGAGTCGTTCGAGACCAGGACGTTGATAGGTCGGGTGTGGAAGCGCTGTGAGGCGTTAAGCTAACCGATACTAATTGCTCGTGAGGCTTGATCCTATCATTTGAGTCGCTTTGTGCGAC
>NZ_PHNG01000355.1:0-340 GCF_002803435.1 Bacillus sp. mrc49
AAGAAAAAAAGCCTTGAAGGGCAAGTTTAATAATATCGGGAAGGCTGGCAGCATGCCAGCCTTCTTTTTTATGGCTGTTATCGCATACTTTGTCGCTTTCCTCCGGTTCCGTCTCAGTCTCGCAATCTGCTCCAATCAAACGTAAATCGTTTCCTTTTAAAAACAACCATCTTCACGAAAAGAGCTTTCTTTTTAAATCATGAGAATCCCTTGGATTTAAAATAAAATTGAAACCGGCATACTCGTTTTGTATAATAAGTAAATTGAGGGGTGAATTCATGTTAAAGCCAAAAACGCGGTGGAACTTGCGAACTGCCGATGAAAACAAAGTTGCTATACT
>NZ_PHNG01000356.1:0-338 GCF_002803435.1 Bacillus sp. mrc49
CAGACTTGCTGGACAGGATAACAAAAATGCTGTCGTCCGGACGGTAGGTGTTCTTGACAAACAGGAAATCGCTGTCTTGAAAGACCATTTCAAGGAGGATTACGGAGCAGAGCCGAATGTAAGCACCGTATCACCGACGGTAGGGAAAGAGCTGGCGAAAAATGCCATCATTGCCTTGACGATTGCCTCCCTCGGGATCATCTTGTATGTATCGATACGGTTTGAATGGCGAATGGCCGTACCGGCCGTCGTGGCGCTGATACATGATGCATTTTTCATCATCACGATTTTTAGTCTGCTTCGCCTTGAGGTGGATATCACTTTCATTGCTGCGGTTC
>NZ_PHNG01000357.1:0-336 GCF_002803435.1 Bacillus sp. mrc49
GGAGCTGGCAGTGGAAGCGAATGCCGATGTTGACCTGCATTTACATGATCCCGGTCACCTTGGTACGTTCACCATGAAGCGTTTGGCCGCTTTAACCAAGCAAGCAGGCTGGGAGGGCAGGGTAGCCATCAGCCACGCATTCGGCATCGGCGACGTATCCAAAGCAGAAGCTTATGACCTGGCCGACATTCTGAGGGATGCCGGAGTTTCCATAGTCACAAGCGTGCCTATCAATAGACAAATGCCGCCAGTGGATGTATTGCATGACCACCAAATAAAGCGAAAAAGCCTACACACGTAGCTATATACATAGGTGACAATCAATTCATACACTCC
>NZ_PHNG01000358.1:0-335 GCF_002803435.1 Bacillus sp. mrc49
ATCAATGATATCGGCAAAGAGGTTCTCTGTTATGAATTTCTTGGCACGATTAAGGAAGATACATACCGTATTTTCATTAATGCCGATACTGGTCAAGAAGAAAAGGTGGAAAAATTAAAGAATTCGGAGCCCGTATATGAAAATTTAATCTGATTGTATTTCTAATTTCAATTTTAAATGGGGAAATGTGCCTAGTCACTTTCCCTTTTTCTCATTTCATGACATAATAATAGAAACGATTTTTGGATTAAATGGGGAATTTGATGGGCAATGGGATGTCGTTAACCAAATTCCATTACATCATAAAGGAAGTGGAACGTGATGATAGATCGGAA
>NZ_PHNG01000359.1:0-333 GCF_002803435.1 Bacillus sp. mrc49
TTAAATATTACTCAGTCGATTTAGGCGTTTTAATAGAATATTTGATAGAGAAAAAGGTGATCGATGTGATCAAAGTGGAGACGAAAGGGCACGATGTTTATCATCGATATTATTCCGTTTAAAAAAACTTTTAAAAAATTGATTTTTATTATTGACCAATAATAATATAGGTGATATATTAATACATGTCGCTGCGGGACATCAGCTTTCGCAGCTTCATCAAAACAAAGAAAATAAAAAAACATGTTGACAACTTGGTTGAAGACATGGTAAGATATAAAAGACGCTTACGAAGTAAACGACAGCGAAATTGCTCTTTGAAAACTGAACAAA
>NZ_PHNG01000360.1:0-332 GCF_002803435.1 Bacillus sp. mrc49
CGACGATGATGAACGCATATAAGCTCGCAAATGTCGGGGCCACAACGGCTGCGGCTCTTTTTAATGGCGTCCTTATGGCTAACCCTATCGGCCTAATTGTGGTAGCCCTGGCGGCTTTGACTGCGGGGATTATTTACGTATGGCGGAACTTCGATACGGTGAAGGCGAAAACGATCGAGCTATGGAATAAACTCGGTTATCTAAAGGGAGCTGTTTTAGCGCTACTCGGTCCATTCGGATCAATCGTCGGAATAGGTGTGGCTATTTATCGCAACTTTGACACGATAAAGAGTAAGGCTGGCGAGATGGTTAACTCGGTTATTTCCGGAGTA
>NZ_PHNG01000361.1:0-331 GCF_002803435.1 Bacillus sp. mrc49
GCTCTTCCGATCTAAGCGTTGGAAGAAATCATTGCCGAACTTGAAGAAGGCACACATGGCTTCGCCTTTTCCTCAGGTATGGCGGCCATTTCAACAGCTTTTCTGCTGTTATCTGCCGGGGACCATATCATCATTTCCGAAGATGTGTACGGGGGAACGTTCAGGATGGTCACCACAGTCCTGACCCGTTTCAAAATTGAACATACTTTCGTTGATATGACGGACCTCGAAAGCATCGAAGCGGCCGTTAAGCCAAATACGAGGGCCATTTACATCGAAACGCCTTCAAATCCATTGCTGAAAGTGACCGATATTTCCGCCGTATGTGATA
>NZ_PHNG01000362.1:0-294 GCF_002803435.1 Bacillus sp. mrc49
GGATCATTAATATGGTTCGGGTGGTACGGTTTTAACGTCGGAAGCGCTTTGACGATCAATGCAGTGGCAATGACGGTATTCGTGAATACAGCCGTGGCTGCAGCTGCTGGCATCATAGGCTGGCTGATCGTTGAGTACATGGCAAATAAAAAGGCGACATTGCTTGGAGCAGTATCCGGAGCGATTTCCGGGTTGGTTGCCATTACACCCGCTTGCGGATTCGTGACGCCTGCATCCTCGATCATCATAGGAGTCGTCGGTGGGGCAGTATGCTTCTGGGGCGTATTCTTCTTG
>NZ_PHNG01000363.1:0-327 GCF_002803435.1 Bacillus sp. mrc49
GACGCTCTTCCGATCTAAAATAACAATCTTTTTTTAAAATCAATCAATCTTTTCGTTTCGCTTTGGATATTTTGATCAATTTCATATAATCTTTTCCAAATTCAATCCAGTTCGGTTTACCGGAAAAGTAGTTCCGGAACAATGATAAAAAGCTTGGGTATTTCCCCTCATATGGATACCATTGAATTTCTGTATCCTTTCGACCATTGTCTACCATGATCGCCTTTTCATGGCAAAATATCTTCAGTCCCTGTTCGCCATGATAACGGCCAACGCCACTTTGTTTCGCACCGCCAAATGGTAAATAATGATTGGCAACCGTAATGA
>NZ_PHNG01000365.1:0-326 GCF_002803435.1 Bacillus sp. mrc49
ACACGGCCCAGACTCCTACGGGAGGCAGCAGTAGGGAATCTTCCGCAATGGACGAAAGTCTGACGGAGCAACGCCGCGTGAACGAAGAAGGCCTTCGGGTCGTAAAGTTCTGTTGTTAGGGAAGAACAAGTACCAGAGTAACTGCTGGTACCTTGACGGTACCTAACCAGAAAGCCACGGCTAACTACGTGCCAGCAGCAGCGGTAATACGTAGGTGGCAAGCGTTGTCCGGAATTATTGGGCGTAAAGCGCGCGCAGGTGGTTCCTTAAGTCTGATGTGAAAGCCCACGGCTCAACCGTGGAGGGTCATTGGAAACTGGGGAACT
>NZ_PHNG01000366.1:0-287 GCF_002803435.1 Bacillus sp. mrc49
TCCGTGTATCTTTTTCCAGTTTTTTTCGTAACGTGCGGATATGTACCATAACGGTATTTCCACTTTCAAAATAAGCTTGGTCCCAAACGTGCTGGAAAATGTTTTCCACACTATAAACCTTCTTTGGATGACTGGCCAATAAATGCAAAATATCAAACTCCTTTGGGGTAAGTTCAATGTTTTCACCATATAAATTTACGGTGCGCTGATCAGGAGAAATAACCAGCCCGCCAAATTCCAAGTTCATTTTATGATCTGTTTTTGGTTGATTAAGCTTCGTAAAGCGC
>NZ_PHNG01000367.1:0-326 GCF_002803435.1 Bacillus sp. mrc49
AATGGCTTTATGGGATTCGCTTACCTTCGCAGGTTTGCAGCCCTTTGTACCATCCATTGTAGCACGTGTGTAGCCCAGGTCATAAGGGGCATGATGATTTGACGTCATCCCCACCTTCCTCCGGTTTGTCACCGGCAGTCACCTTAGAGTGCCCAACTGAATGCTGGCAACTAAGATCAAGGGTTGCGCTCGTTGCGGGCCTTAACCCAACATCTCACGACACGAGCTGACGACAACCATGCACCACCTGTCACTCTGTCCCCCGAAGGGGAACGCCCTATCTCTAGGGTTGTCAGAGGATGTCAAGACCTGGTAAGGTTCTTCGC
>NZ_PHNG01000368.1:0-268 GCF_002803435.1 Bacillus sp. mrc49
GAAGAACGGTCGATATTAAAACAGCATGACGTCCGTGTTGCCCACAATCCAATCAGTAACCTAAAGCTCGGATCGGGGATTGCCGATGTTGTCAGCCTCCTGGATGCAGGCATTAAAGTGGGCGTGGCAACAGATGGCGTAGCTTCCAATAACAACTTCGATATGTTCGAGGAAATGAGGACGGCCGCTTTGCTGCAAAAAGGCATCTACAAGGACGCCACTAAATTTCCAGCCCAAACCGCACTGGCCATGGCCACCAGAATGGGCG
>NZ_PHNG01000369.1:0-326 GCF_002803435.1 Bacillus sp. mrc49
CCATACTACTTAGCATGAACCGCCCAGCCATTCTTTAAACAGTCCATCATACAAACTTCACCAATCATTAAGAACCTTCATGCCAAAATGCTGCTTCCTAAACAGCAGGCATACAATGCATCGGAGTAAAAAACACTGCAGATACCTTTGATACAGTCTGCTTGTGCACTATACTGGAGGGTAAGAGCGATGTTAAGGAGGCAGAACGATGTCTAATGAACAATGGATTTTAATTATTGACGATGAACAAGATTTGGCACATCGCATGGAGACCGTTTTACATAAAGAAGGCATGGCTAATATTGTGACGGCAGGGACGCTTGCAG
>NZ_PHNG01000370.1:0-326 GCF_002803435.1 Bacillus sp. mrc49
CTAGTCTTGCATATAAAAGGCGTCGAGCAAAGCAAATGGCTCAATATCCTATTTGAGATGACCAAGGGTTTACAGTTTGTTAAAAAAGAGACACAAGCAACCAAAAACTAATCGTGATTGATGGTCCTCTTATCAGAAAACGTTTTTAAGATACCATGGTAATAAAATGCATTAAAAAGAAAAATTTTTTCAAAGTGCATAGAACTTACCATTAGAAAAATACTATGTACAATAGCTGGTGATGATTTTGTTACAAAAAGAGGATTTATCAAATCAATTAGATGAAAGTGAGGCAACATTTGATGAAAGCAACTGGTATCGTTCGC
>NZ_PHNG01000372.1:0-325 GCF_002803435.1 Bacillus sp. mrc49
ACTCATTGGCAGGTAAGCAAGCGGATATCGGTAAATTGGCGGATGGGGCTAACCAAGTCGATACCGGTATGCAGCAGGTAAACGGCGGCGCACGGAAATTAGATGCAGGCATCCAAAAACTGAATGTCGGCATGACCGAATTGAATTCCGGTGCCCAAAGGCTCAACGGCGGCCTTAATGATGCCAATACGGGAGCGCAAAAGCTTAGCGGCGGGGCCAGGCAGGTGGATGATGGCGCTCATGCCGTTTATGCAGGAGCAAGGAAGTTAACCGGAGGCGTCAATCAAGTCAATGATGGCGCACAAAACCTAAAGGATGGAGCAGG
>NZ_PHNG01000373.1:0-325 GCF_002803435.1 Bacillus sp. mrc49
ATGCTGGACGGCAATAACATGCTGGCGGACGATAACGTCTACTATCGCGACATCGATCTGGATCGCGCCGATTTTGCGCTGGATCCCGCCGGGTGCTTCCAGCTGCGTGGTCCTTTGCGCCTGGGGTTCCGTCAGCTGGACAACCCGCGCTGGCCGGCATCGCCGTTATATACGCTGACCATCACCGACCCCCTGTTGGCACGCAAGCTGGCAGGCGATGCGGTCATCAGCCTGCGGTTGGCCATTACCGGCAGCGAAAAGCAAGGTGCCGAGGGCGTTAAAATTGCCCAGGCCATGCTGGCCGACGGCAGCCCGGTTCACGCGC
>NZ_PHNG01000374.1:0-324 GCF_002803435.1 Bacillus sp. mrc49
ATTTCCTGAGTAGCGGCGAGCGAAACGGAATTAGCCCAAACCAAGAGGCTTGCCTCTTGGGGTTGTAGGACACTCAACATGGAGTTACAAAGGAACGGGGTAAATGAAGCGATCTGGAAAGGTCCGGCAAAGAAGGTAAAAACCCTGTAGTTGAAACTTCGTTCCCTCCTGAGTGGATCCTGAGTACGGCGGGACACGAGAAATCCCGTCGGAAGCAGGGAGGACCATCTCCCAAGGCTAAATACTCCCTAGTGACCGATAGTGAACCAGTACCGTGAGGGAAAGGTGAAAAGCACCCCGGAAGGGGAGTGAAATAGATCCTGA
>NZ_PHNG01000375.1:0-324 GCF_002803435.1 Bacillus sp. mrc49
ATGATTTCCCAAATTGCCCAGATTGAAAACGCAATGAAGGCAAATGACGAGAAAATCAAAGAAACGAAGCAAGAAATCAAAGATACTGAAAAAGCGATAGATTCACTAAAGAAAGAAATTAAAGCTTTGGAAGATAGAATCGCTAAACGCGAGGAAGTTTTGAAAGAACGTGCAGTTTCATTCCAAGAGAGCGGCGGGGACGTTGACTAACTGGAAGTCGTTTTAGGTTCGAAAAGCTTTGGTGAGTTCGTTAACCGTGTTGGCGCGGTGGCAACGATCGTGGAAGCTGACCAGCAAATCCTTAGCGAACAGGAAGCGGATAAA
>NZ_PHNG01000376.1:0-323 GCF_002803435.1 Bacillus sp. mrc49
AATGAACCGGCGAGTTACGATTTCATGCGAGGTTAAGTTGATGAGACGGAGCCGCAGCGAAAGCGAGTCTGAATAGGGCGAATGAGTATGAGGTCGTAGACCCGAAACCAGGTGATCTACCCATGTCCAGGGTGAAGTTCAGGTAACACTGAATGGAGGCCCGAACCCACGCACGTTGAAAAGTGCGGGGATGAGGGGTGGGTAGCGGAGAAATTCCAATCGAACCTGGAGATAGCTGGTTCTCTCCGAAATAGCTTTAGGGCTAGCCTCAAGATGAGAGTATTGGAGGTAGAGCACTGATTGGACTAGGGGCCCCCAACGGG
>NZ_PHNG01000377.1:0-323 GCF_002803435.1 Bacillus sp. mrc49
AAGCTGCAGGCATTCCTTATGAAATGGGCTTAATTAAAAACCGTTATGTCGGACGGACATTCATTCAGCCATCGCAGAGCCTGCGTGAACAAGGCGTGAAGATGAAACTTTCACCTGTAAGAGGGGTCGTAGAAGGCAAGCGGGTGATAATGGTTGATGATTCAATCGTCCGTGGGACAACGAGCAGAAGGATTGTCCGCATGTTAAAAGATGCAGGAGCTAAAGAAGTGCATGTTGTCATTAGCTCACCTCCGATCAAGAATCCTTGTTTTTACGGAATAGATACGTCTAAAAAAGAAGAACTGATCGCAAGCTCCAAATCG
>NZ_PHNG01000378.1:0-322 GCF_002803435.1 Bacillus sp. mrc49
AAGTTCTGTTGTTAGGGAAGAACAAGTACCAGAGTAACTGCTGGTACCTTGACGGTACCTAACCAGAAAGCCACGGCTAACTACGTGCCAGCAGCCGCGGTAATACGTAGGTGGCAAGCGTTGTCCGGAATTATTGGGCGTAAAGCGCGCGCAGGTGGTTCCTTAAGTCTGATGTGAAAGCCCACGGCTCAACCGGGGAGGGTCATTGGAAACTGGGGAACTTGAGTGCAGAAGAGGAAAGTGGAATTCCAAGTGTAGCGGTGAAATGCGTAGAGATTTGGAGGAACACCAGTGGCGAAGGCGACTTTCTGGTCTGTAACTG
>NZ_PHNG01000379.1:0-322 GCF_002803435.1 Bacillus sp. mrc49
CTCGACAAGAATCAGGGATCAAGCTCCAATGTGACGCGTTTCAAGGAATAGGAAGCGGAACGCATGATCAGTTTTCCGACTTCGGTCGATCCAGTAAAGGCAATTTTGTTTACTTGAGGATGGTCGACAAGTGCTTGTCCGGCCGTTTCACCAAAACCAGGAACGATATTGACGACGCCATCCGGGAAACCGGCTTCCGCGATTAATTCAGCTAAATAAAGGGCGGATAGGGGAGTTTGCTCCGCTGGCTTCAAGATGACCGTACAGCCTGTCGCAAGTGCCGCCCCAAGCTTCCACATCGCCATGAGAAGCGGAAAGTTCC
>NZ_PHNG01000380.1:0-322 GCF_002803435.1 Bacillus sp. mrc49
ATTGACCCGGGTGCGTCTTGAAAAGATCGGATTCATTTTTCAAGCGGCGAACCTAGTGCCATATCTGACCGTGCGTGAACAGCTTCTGCTACTTTCTGAATTGATTGGCAAGCGGGATAAAAAAGCTGTGATAAAAGCGGATGATCTGCTTAGCCATCTTGGCCTTGAACATCGGGCAGATCACTTGCCGGAAGCGCTGTCAGGTGGAGAGCGGCAGCGTGTAGCCATCGGCCGTTCGCTTATGAATGATCCGGAAATCATTTTAGCCGATGAACCAACCGCAAGCCTGGATTCAAAAAGGGGCAGGGATGTGGTCGAAATG
>NZ_PHNG01000381.1:0-321 GCF_002803435.1 Bacillus sp. mrc49
ATATTCCAAGAGCTTGCTAATCATCTAGGAGCGAATTGGACTTACCAGCATCCGAGCGAGATCATGGATGAAGCAGCGAGTCTTGCTGGTTATTTTGCCGGGGTGAGCTATGAAAGACTGGAAGGGTTCAATAGTCAAATCTGGCCGGTTGCGAAAGATGGTACGGATACGCCGATCCTTTTCGAAGAAGGGTTCGCGGTTGAAGATGGTAAGGCACGGCTCATTCCGCTTGAATGGACTCCTCCTTTTGAAGCCGGTGCTGAATATGATTTACATTTAAATAATGGCCGACTGTTGGAGCATTTCCATGAAGGGAATATG
>NZ_PHNG01000383.1:0-321 GCF_002803435.1 Bacillus sp. mrc49
ACGGGACGTTCCCTTTCAGCAGGTGAAGCCGTTGAACTTGGGATTGCCCAGGTAGCTGTAAAAGAAGCTGAATTGTTAAAAACGGCTAGAGCAATGGCAACGTCGTTTGGCGAAGGAAAAAGCATGACCAGTGTGATGCGAGCTGTGGAATGTATCGTTCAAGGAGGCAACGACAGCATGGAGCAAGGGTTGGAACGGGAACGAAAACGGTTTGCCGAACTGTTTCTGACAGCTGATGCCAAAGAGGGAATTCACGCATTCGTCGAGAAACGACAACCAGACTTTAAACATTTCTAAAAAGGAGTGGATGGAATGACTGCC
>NZ_PHNG01000384.1:0-321 GCF_002803435.1 Bacillus sp. mrc49
CCATTCTCAGTTCGGATTGCAGGCTGCAACTCGCCTGCATGAAGCCGGAATCGCTAGTAATCGCGGATCAGCATGCCGCGGTGAATACGTTCCCGGGCCTTGTACACACCGCCCGTCACACCACGAGAGTTTGTAACACCCGAAGTCGGTGAGGTAACCTTCATGGAGCCAGCCGCCTAAGGTGGGACAGATGAGTGGGGTGAAGTCGTAACAAGGTAGCCGTATCGGAAGGTGCGGCTGGATCACCTCCTTTCTAAGGATAATACGAGTGCGCTTTTGTTTTGTTCAGTTTTGAATGAGTAATTCATTCAATGAAGGAAG
>NZ_PHNG01000385.1:0-321 GCF_002803435.1 Bacillus sp. mrc49
AGACCAGAAAGTCGCCTTCGCCACTGGTGTTCCTCCAAATCTCTACGCATTTCACCGCTACACTTGGAATTCCACTTTCCTCTTCTGCACTCAAGTTCCCCAGTTTCCAATGACCCTCCACGGTTGAGCCGTGGGCTTTCACATCAGACTTAAGGAACCACCTGCGCGCGCTTTACGCCCAATAATTCCGGACACCGCTTGCCACCTACGTATTACCGCGGCTGCTGGCACGTAGTTAGCCGTGGCTTTCTGGTTAGGTACCGTCAAGGTACCAGCAGTTACTCTGGTACTTGTTCTTCCCTAACAACAGAACTTTACGAC
>NZ_PHNG01000387.1:0-320 GCF_002803435.1 Bacillus sp. mrc49
ATATTGGAAGAAGTCATCCGGACGAAAGGGATCATAGATGATGATATGACAGTGGTAACTTCAAAAATAAAACATAATACGCCGAAATGGGCTTCCATTCCCGTTTCCTCGAAAAACAAAAAGGCCCAGTAGGACATTTATATAAAAAATATCCGAATTCATGAATGAGGTGATGGAATGGTGGACGGGTAAAAGGTAAAAAGGTTGAACGCAAAAGGAAATTCCCGTGACTCTTGTTAATGTGACTTGATTGCGCATGCCGCTTGCGTATAAATTCCCTTTTTTTAGTCAATTATGGTAACAGATTGAAAAGAAGGGAG
>NZ_PHNG01000388.1:0-319 GCF_002803435.1 Bacillus sp. mrc49
CATTGCACTTTGCATGAAGACTAAACTTGAATCCCGAGTGCCCACTGACTTGGTGTATTGGACATCGACGTTGCATTTCACTGCAGTTGCTCGCTTTCCGCGGGCGGATGCGGTCCCCTTGGGGCCTTGCGCCTGTTGAGATTGTTCCTTACTCATGAGTTTAGCTGCTTTACTCGCGAATCGAGTGCTCGACTCGTTTTTTAGCTGTTTTCTATCCAACCCAAAGGATAATTCGACCTGTGCGTGAATAAATCAACCAACCCAAAGGATAATTCGACCTGTGCGTGAATAAATCGACAAACCCAAAGGATAATTCGAC
>NZ_PHNG01000389.1:0-292 GCF_002803435.1 Bacillus sp. mrc49
ATTGCTTATCGTCAGTTCCTCTGAGTCGACTCCCCGTGTAACGATATCGCCGCCGATCAAACGGTGAATCTCGCTCGCATTACCGCGGATGATCTGGAAGGAGACCTTCTTTAGAAGCTCACTAACTTTCTCTGTTCGATACGGTGTGGCGCCAACTCCCACAGGATCCAAAATGACCGGGATATTTCTGGAGTTTGCCGTCCTCCCGGCTATCTCCATGGCTTCCAGGGATTTTTCATCAATCGTACCGAAATTCAGGACAAGTGCATCCGCCAACTTGACCATCGCTTCG
>NZ_PHNG01000390.1:0-318 GCF_002803435.1 Bacillus sp. mrc49
ATCTGTATTCGAAATGATAAGGATGGAAGCAGGACCTAATATGATATTTAACGTCGCGACAATATAAAACCCGATTTTATCGAAGAGAAAGATCGGGATCAAGGGCGCTAATGCAAATAATGCCAGCATGATTGCGGTATCAGGAAATACCCAGAATTTACTATATAAATAAACAGTGATTAAGGAAATGAATAATCTTTTATAGAAGCTGCCTTCTGATTTAATGAAAAATAGCAAAGATATGATCATTCAAGATATGAGGATGACCTGAAAAGTCATTTCATAAGGATTTTCCTTCCAACTGATTGGTGATACGGA
>NZ_PHNG01000391.1:0-318 GCF_002803435.1 Bacillus sp. mrc49
AAGCAAAAATCGATACAAGCGTTTTGTTTTTGACGGCAAAGGATGGCCTTGAGGATCGTGTCAGAGGGCTTGAGATGGGCGGTGATGACTATTTAGTCAAACCGTTCCAGGCACCGGAGCTTAAGGCAAGGATCCGCGCCCTCCTTCGCCGAAGCGGCATCATAACGCTTTCGCAGCATGTGAAGTACCGTGGAATCGAATTGCTGGAAAAAGAAAAGGATATTTCAGTTGATGGCAAGGTCATCAAAATGACCTTGAAGCAGTACGAACTATTGGAGTACCTCATTCAAAACAACGGAAAAATATTGACCCGGGAGA
>NZ_PHNG01000392.1:0-318 GCF_002803435.1 Bacillus sp. mrc49
CCCGGTCCTCTCGTACTAAGGACAGCTCCTCTCAAATTTCCTGCGCCCGCGACGGATAGGGACCGAACTGTCTCACGACGTTCTGAACCCAGCTCGCGTACCGCTTTAATGGGCGAACAGCCCAACCCTTGGGACCGACTACAGCCCCAGGATGCGATGAGCCGACATCGAGGTGCCAAACCTCCCCGTCGCTGTGGACTCTTGGGGGAGATAAGCCTGTTATCCCCGGGGTAGCTTTTATCCGTTGAGCGATGGCCCTTCCATGCGGAACCACCGGATCACTAAGCCCGACTTTCGTCCCTGCTCGACTTGTAGGTC
>NZ_PHNG01000393.1:0-317 GCF_002803435.1 Bacillus sp. mrc49
ATGAAGCATGATTCTATGCACCAAGGGCATAAAGAGCATAATAAACGGGTAGCGGAGTTTCACAAAAAACACGCTGCTCAAGTAGCTAATGGAGAAAACGGAACCGGTTTGTTAGCCAAGCTCGAAACCTCTTTTTTTCATAAAGTACTTGTTCCTCTTAAAATTGTGAAATAACATCTTTTTTTCTGCTTCTGCTCTTTGAGGAGCAGTTTTTTTGATTTTATATAAATACTTTATGATTCAGTATGTGTCAACTCTGCGATAAATCTTTATGAACTAAAGGGGCAGGTTAGTTCATAAAGGAAGTCTATATTAGC
>NZ_PHNG01000394.1:0-317 GCF_002803435.1 Bacillus sp. mrc49
CGTGCTACAATGGATGGTACAAAGGGCTGCAAACCTGCGAAGGTAAGCGAATCCCATAAAGCCATTCTCAGTTCGGATTGCAGGCTGCAACTCGCCTGCATGAAGCCGGAATCGCTAGTAATCGCGGATCAGCATGCCGCGGTGAATACGTTCCCGGGCCTTGTACACACCGCCCGTCACACCACGAGAGGTTGTAACACCCGAAGTCGGTGAGGTAACCTTCATGGAGCCAGCCGCCTAAGGTGGGACAGATGATTGGGGTGAAGTCGTAACAAGGTAGCCGTATCGGAAGGTGCGGCTGGATCACCTCCTTTCTA
>NZ_PHNG01000396.1:0-316 GCF_002803435.1 Bacillus sp. mrc49
CATCTCCCAAGGCTAAATACTCCCTAGTGACCGATAGTGAACCAGTACCGTGAGGGAAAGGTGAAAAGCACCCCGGAAGGGGAGTGAAATAGATCCTGAAACCGTGTGCCTACAAGTAGTCAAAGCCCGTTAATGGGTAATGGCGTGCCTTTTGTAGAATGAACCGGCGAGTTACGATTTCATGCGAGGGTAAGTTGATGAGACGGAGCCGCAGCGAAAGCGAGTCTGAATAGGGCGAATGAGTATGAGGTCGTAGACCCGAAACCAGGTGATCTACCCATGTCCAGGGTGAAGTTCAGGTAACACTGAATGGAGG
>NZ_PHNG01000397.1:0-315 GCF_002803435.1 Bacillus sp. mrc49
CGACTGGGAGCAGAGCGTTTTTGCATGTCCGGCGTTTACATGTACAAGCCTGCCAAGAAGATCCCAAGTGACTTTTGATAAATTTCATCGAACTGTGATATAGGAAGCGGGTTGGTTCCTTTACCAAGCTCAACGGTAAATCCCGGCCTCCGCCAGTCCTGAATGTACCAATCCTTATACCCTGCGTAACTATTGGCCGACTTGACGGGCTCATAGCCACTTACCCTCGCAAACTCATTGACTATCGTTTCAGACTCTGGCGGCTCCATATTTTCCAACCCCCAAAAAATGACCTCACCTTGAGTATGGAATGCG
>NZ_PHNG01000398.1:0-315 GCF_002803435.1 Bacillus sp. mrc49
CTTATCAAGGATAACCGGCTCCACCTTCCAATCTATCTCCATCGTCACTTTTTGGGCCAATTCTTCGAGGAGCTCCTTCATTCCCGCTTGTAATGATTTTCCCTTCAACGCAACGGGTCTTAAGTGAAGCAGGAGCGCCCTCATCTCGAGCTGAGATTGATGGATCATTTCTTCCACAACCTTGAATTGCTTCATTTCCGTTTTATCCATATCCGTTTGTGACTCTGTAATAGCCGACATGAACATCGAAGCGGCAAACAATTGCTGGCTCACCGAATCATGCAGCTCCCGCGCCAGGCGGTTCCGCTCCTGGGA
>NZ_PHNG01000399.1:0-313 GCF_002803435.1 Bacillus sp. mrc49
ATAGGGCGAATGAGTATGAGGTCGTAGACCCGAAACCAGGTGATCTACCCATGTCCAGGGTGAAGTTCAGGTAACACTGAATGGAGGCCCGAACCCACGCACGTTGAAAAGTGCGGGGATGAGGGGTGGGTAGCGGAGAAATTCCAATCGAACCTGGAGATAGCTGGTTCTCTCCGAAATAGCTTTAGGGCTAGCCTCAAGATGAGAGTATTGGAGGTAGAGCACTGATTGGACTAGGGGCCCCCAACGGGTTACCGAATTCAGTCAAACTCCGAATGCCAAATACTTATTCTTGGGAGTCAGACTGCGAGTG
>NZ_PHNG01000400.1:0-312 GCF_002803435.1 Bacillus sp. mrc49
CGCTCTTCCGATCTAAGGGAGTACAAAAGTAGGTTCATCTTCTTCCTTGTCATAAAATGCAATGGAACCATCTTTTTGAACCTTACCATTTAAGTCTGTTTTTAATTGAAAGGTGAATGTATTCAATCCTTTATAAGAATGTAGGACGATATCTTCTTTAACATTTTCATTAAAGGTAATATTTCGCAAATCAATATCTGAGAAGATTCCCTCATGTGTAATGATATTCTTGTTAAAGCTTGGTTTTACATCCGTTACTTGTACATTTTTATCCTTTCCTGAAGCTTCCATGATGGAAAATACGATAGATGC
>NZ_PHNG01000401.1:0-312 GCF_002803435.1 Bacillus sp. mrc49
AAAGCAAAATCAATAACATCGGAATCACTTTAAAGATGATTTTCATAAGCAGTGGCTCTTCAGGTATGACGAATATATAGGCTAGTCCCGTAATAAGGATCGCCGCAGGCAACCACTTCGTTAACATCGGAATCCCTCCTTTACAGTTACATTCTATGCATCGGCATGGAACACCTTGCTCCTAAAAAAAAAAAAACGCCTGGAAAACCAGGCGTCCGTTCGATCATACGGCCGAATCTTCTTTAATAAAAGCTTGCTTTAACCAGTTCTTTCCTTCGACGAGCCGTGACACGAGCATGGCACAAACTGTGT
>NZ_PHNG01000402.1:0-312 GCF_002803435.1 Bacillus sp. mrc49
AGCGGGCTTTGTCGCAGCCGACTTACCGGGCCATTTGCCAGCAGGGTCTCATCCTGATAGTTCACCGGCCGTCGATGCGCATCCAGGCCATAAAAGCTGACCCGTTCGCTGTCGGGGTCAAACAGCACCAGCGTGACCTGGTCCGCCAATTGTAGGCGTTGCAGTATCTGGCGCAGTTGCAGCAACAGATCGGTGAAACTGCGCTGGCTCAGCAGCGTGCGGGTAATTTCCAGTAGTTCTTGTTTTTCTAATTGTGCATTCGACATTGTTTATCACTTGCCTGAGTCGCGATGAAGATTTGTGAGTCACATC
>NZ_PHNG01000403.1:0-312 GCF_002803435.1 Bacillus sp. mrc49
AAGGGCCATCGCTCAACGGATAAAAGCTACCCCGGGGATAACAGGCTTATCTCCCCCAAGAGTCCACATCGACGGGGAGGTTTGGCACCTCGATGTCGGCTCATCGCATCCTGGGGCTGTAGTCGGTCCCAAGGGTTGGGCTGTTCGCCCATTAAAGCGGTACGCGAGCTGGGTTCAGAACGTCGGGAGACAGTTCGGTCCCTATCCGTCGCGGGCGCAGGAAATTTGAGAGGAGCTGTCCTTAGTACGAGAGGACCGGGATGGACGCACCGCTGGTGTACCAGTTGTCTTGCCAAAGGCATAGCTGGGTAG
>NZ_PHNG01000404.1:0-283 GCF_002803435.1 Bacillus sp. mrc49
CTTTTTCAAGAAAGTTTGTTTTCATAAATTGTTTTATTCTCACTTGAAAGGCGGGATCTCCTTTTGGGCCTAAAATTAATTTCATGAATTGGGCATTTTCTTCTATATACTCAAATAACTTCACTAAAGGTATCGGTTCGTTCAGTAATTGGGAATCAACAAGCATTTTTGGTTTTAATTCTTTGAAAAATTCTTTCATTTCCTTGATGATCTCGTCTTCGCTCTTTTTCAATAGATCGTATTTATCCTGGTAGTGTAAATAAAAAGTTCCGCGATTAATATC
>NZ_PHNG01000405.1:0-312 GCF_002803435.1 Bacillus sp. mrc49
ATTCGGTTTTAAGGATGGTACGGTCAATCCGGATACGAATGATGCCAGTGAAATGAATCAGCATGGTTGGGTAAAGGCCGGGGACGGACCCGACTGGCTTGTTGGCGGCAGTTATATGGTTGTGCGCCGAATCCAGATGTATATCGAGGTTTGGGACCGTACGATATTGAAAGAGCAAGAAAACACGTTTGGGCGTCACCGGGACAGCGGAGCTCCATTAGGGATGAAGAATGAGTTTGATCGCGTTGATTTAGAAGCTAAAGACTCAAATGGAAACCTGACCATTCCGGAGAATTCCCATATGAGCCTAGC
>NZ_PHNG01000406.1:0-312 GCF_002803435.1 Bacillus sp. mrc49
AAAAACTCAAAAACAGATCCTGAACCTGATAATTGAGTATTCTTTATTTTATAACGGTAAAAAGCCAGATACATTATACAAAGTGTAAAGTATTACCAGTCAAAGGTTGTGCAAAATGTAATATCCATGTTATATTTCCTAACAACAAACGCTAAACATCGTCATTTTTCTACAATCAACCTCATTATTCTTCATCTTTCCGGATGAATATTCATGCAACGGACTTATCAACATTTTGTCCACATAAAAAAAGCCAAAAAACTTTATTCAAGGTTTTTTCGGGCTTTTTTATTTTATCCACAACTTATACAC
>NZ_PHNG01000407.1:0-311 GCF_002803435.1 Bacillus sp. mrc49
GGGTGCGATCGTTCATCTTGCTGGAGAGAAGGCGAATGAAAAATACATTGGAAAATATGGTGAACCCGCCGTATCCGATTATGATTACGGGAGCATCGAAGCGGAAGATTATGATGCGATTCTCGTACCGGGCGGTTGGGCCCCTGACAAAATCCGTCGGTTCCCTGAAGTGATTTCACTAATCCAAAGCATGGAAGAATCTAAAAAACCGATCGGGCAAATTTGCCATGCTGGCTGGGTGCTGATCTCCGCAAAAATTCTAGCTGGCAAGAATGTAACAAGTACGCCTGGCATTAAGGATGATATGGAAA
>NZ_PHNG01000408.1:0-311 GCF_002803435.1 Bacillus sp. mrc49
ATTCGATAAGATCGGCCATTCTATGGTAGAATGTTTATCATAAAGAGGTGAATGAATGATGGAAAGAAAGAAATTACTCGGGGAAGAAAGACGGACGAAACTTTTACATATATTGCAAACAAGCCCAGAGCCCGTTACTGGCAGCGAACTTTCGCAAATGACGAATGTAAGCCGCCAAGTCATCGTTGGCGATATAACGCTTCTGAAAGCACGGAATGAACCGATCATTGCCACGAGCCAAGGCTATATGTTCTTACCAACCGAAAGCACAAAAAAGCCCGAAAGGATCATCGCTTGCAGATCGGAAGAGC
>NZ_PHNG01000409.1:0-311 GCF_002803435.1 Bacillus sp. mrc49
ATTGACTCATTGTTGGTTTTAACGCCAGTCGAAATCGCAGACCCGCCTGCAGCGGAGTCGGTCACGTGATTATTGGCGGAATAAGTGCGCATCAAGGCTACGTGCTCCAGTTTTTCCAAATGTAATGCACCTGTTTTACCGTACTCCAATTGCCGGGCAATTTCTATTGCACCTAACCCCATGCCATCGCCGATTAGCAAGATGACATTTTTCGGTGTGTTTTTCGTTTCAGCCTGAATGGGGTGGGAGATGCCGATTAGGCAGGAAAGAATGAGTAACCCAAAGCGCTCGGGCTGGAAAAGTTTTTGAAG
>NZ_PHNG01000410.1:0-311 GCF_002803435.1 Bacillus sp. mrc49
ATCGAAGCCACCTTCGATGACGGGCTGGACGTGCTGAAATACCTGCAAAACCATCAGGTCGATGCCATTTTCCTCGACATCAATATCCCGTCGCTGGACGGCGTACTGCTGGCGCAAAACATCAGCAAATTTGCGCACCGGCCTTCGATAGTGTTTATCACCGCCTATAAAGAACATGCGGTGGAAGCGTTCGAGATCGAAGCGTTTGACTACATCCTCAAGCCTTATCACGAAGCGCGCATCGTCACCATGCTGCAAAAGTTGGAGGCGCTGCACAGCCGCCCGGCCCCCCTGCCGGAACAGGCCAGCGC
>NZ_PHNG01000411.1:0-279 GCF_002803435.1 Bacillus sp. mrc49
GCGTCTTTACCTGAGTACGCTAATAATTCATGGTAAATCAATTCGACCAAGCCTTTTAGGTAGATGGCTACAACTCCACTTTTTAAATCCTCCAGATTACTTACATATCGATACATCGATTGCGGCTGAATGGATAATGAACGGGCTAACCCATTATAGGTCAGTTTATTAAATCCCATTTCGCTACTGATTTTCAAACCTTCTTCTAGCACAATTTCTCTTGATAAACTAATTCGCTTTGTCATAATTCCATCCTTCTTTATGTTTGTCGCTTGACTA
>NZ_PHNG01000412.1:0-309 GCF_002803435.1 Bacillus sp. mrc49
ATTCTGATTGCCCAAGGGTTCCTGCAGGCCGCCTACGAAACGCAGGACAAAGCTTTTGAGCTGGTGCGCGAACAGCATCTGGAACAGCTGCCGATGCACGAGTTCTTGCTGCGTATCCGTTCACAAATTCTGTGGTCCTGGTCGCGACTGGACGAAGCGGAAGACGCCGCCCGCGAAGGCCTGAAAATCCTGGCCAACTACCAGCCCCAACAGCAGTTGCAGTGCATTGCCATGTTGGCCAAGTGCTCGCTGGCGCGTGGCGATCTGGATAACGCCAATGCGCATATGCAACGTTGCGAAGTCCTGCTG
>NZ_PHNG01000413.1:0-309 GCF_002803435.1 Bacillus sp. mrc49
CGCGACAAATTCGACAAACTCTTTGACCAGCTTTAGTTCGAGGGACTTTTCATGATATAACATCCACGTATTCCGGATAAGCGGGTTTCCTTGCTCATCCCTCAGCTCCATTTGCCTTAAGGATGGGTCGTGCTCCAATAAAACACTGGGAAGAATTCCATACCCGAGGCCATTTTTGACCATTTCCTTGCATGTATCCCCTTTGTCCACCTCCATCCCAACTAACGGCGGACCTTGAAAATTTTTCCTCCACCACTTATCGATCATCGTTTTCAGGAGTGCATCGGTCTTGTAATCGATTCTCGGCAA
>NZ_PHNG01000414.1:0-267 GCF_002803435.1 Bacillus sp. mrc49
CGTCACCTTATTGGATAAACCGACAGGCCGGAAAGCGGATATCACTCCCGATTATGCCGGATTTATCGTTCCTGATGCATTCGTTGTCGGATACGGTCTGGATTTTGCCGAAAAATATCGCAATCTCCCGTATATTGGCATATTGAAGCCTGAAATTTACTCGAATTGATCGTACCTGTTTGAAAGAAAAGACCAGATTAAAACAGCGGTGTTAAATTATTGTAATTCTTTAATTTTGTATGATAGTATTTACTATAGTTTGTTTAC
>NZ_PHNG01000415.1:0-308 GCF_002803435.1 Bacillus sp. mrc49
GCGCCGCACCGCTTACCATTCCGTGTGCCAATTTCATGTGGACGAGCATCGTTCCGAAATAGTTCTCATCCATTAACATTTCACGTGCTTGTTCGACTGTCGCTTTACCGGCACGGACCTTTACAAACGCTTCTACCATTTCATCCATCATGATGTAATTCTTCGGATCATATATTTCGACTGCATCAAGGGCGATTTTCAATTCCCTGGCTTTATCGGAAATCAATTCGATATCCCCGATCAATACAGGTGTAACCAGTTTTGCTTTTGCAAGCCTGCCTGCGGCTCCCAAAATCCGTTCATCCGAA
>NZ_PHNG01000416.1:0-308 GCF_002803435.1 Bacillus sp. mrc49
AACAAAGTGGAGAGAATCCATCACATCGTGATGCCTCTTCCTTCATTGAATGAATTACTCATTCAAAACTGAACAAAACAAAAGCGCACTCGTATTATCCTTAGAAAGGAGGTGATCCAGCCGCACATTCCGATACGGCTACCTTGTTACGACTTCACCCCAATCATCTGTCCCACCTTAGGCGGCTGGCTCCATGAAGGTTACCTCACCGACTTCGGGTGTTACAAACTCTCGTGGTGTGACGGGCGGTGTGTACAAGGCCCGGGAACGTATTCACCGCGGCATGCTGATCCGCGATTACTAGCGAT
>NZ_PHNG01000417.1:0-308 GCF_002803435.1 Bacillus sp. mrc49
CACTCCTCAGGCTGCACCTCCCTCTGCCTAACAAGGGAGTTAGGTCCGCATGGAGCTCCATCCAAGCTTTCGAAAAGGAAAGCTTCCCGTTCATTTATCATATCTCTGAAGAGTTTTTCTGAATCATCAGGCGAACAAAGTAAGTTTGTCGTTAAGTAAGCTTGTTTTCCCACTATTGATAGCATGAAGGCAGGTATATAAAACAGGTTGTCCCCGAATTGGTTCCAAAGGAGCTTACTGTTAGATTCATAATCAAAAGACAAGCCCCCAAACAGTAAAGGTCCTGTCGCTTCTAAATCGGTCACTCC
>NZ_PHNG01000418.1:0-308 GCF_002803435.1 Bacillus sp. mrc49
AACGGGATTTGCCTCGTTTCCGGCCTAACTGCTTGGACGCGCATATCCAACAGCGCGCTTACCCTATCCTTCTGCGTCCCCCCATCGTTCAAACGATGTATAGGTGGTACAGGAATATCAACCTGTTGTCCATCGCCTACGCCTTTCGGCCTCGGCTTAGGTCCCGACTAACCCTGAGCGGACGAGCCTTCCTCCGGAAACCTTAGGCATTCGGTGGAAGGGATTCTCACCCTTCTTTCGCTACTCATACCGGCATTCTCACTTCTAAGCGCTCCACCAGTCCTTCCGGTCTGACTTCAACGCCCTTA
>NZ_PHNG01000419.1:0-275 GCF_002803435.1 Bacillus sp. mrc49
AAAGTCATTATAGAGGATAAATATGAAGGAATTATGCAGATCGACCACATTGCTTCCGATACTAAACATAATCCGAATGAAGGCAGGTTACAAGGAGGACTGCGATAATTTTAAGTCAACTCCAGCTGACGCCTTCCCGATTCCAGTAGAATGGAAGAATTAGAGTTTTTCTTGGTTTATCGAAATGAATTTTGTTGAGTGAAGGAAACATTTTGTCACCAGGTGAATATAATGTAAAAAAGGAGCTGATCGATATGAATTGTACAAACCGTACC
>NZ_PHNG01000420.1:0-307 GCF_002803435.1 Bacillus sp. mrc49
CACACCCTTTGGATTTCCTGTCGTGCCCGATGTGTACATGATCGTAGCGGTATCCTCCAGATAAAACTCCTGAAGGATCTCTGCCGTTCTTTCATTTGGCAATTGTTCGAAAAAAAGAAGGGGCAACTCAAGAAGATTCCCCGCCATATCATCAAGCTTGCTTGCGAAGGAGCCTTCAGAGAGCAAATAGGAAGCACCGCTGTCCTCGACCTGCCACGACAATTCCTTTGCCGTTAATTTATTATTCAGCATCACGATCTTCACACCGAGATAAAATAGGGCATGGATGGTGATGACGCCGTCAATA
>NZ_PHNG01000421.1:0-307 GCF_002803435.1 Bacillus sp. mrc49
AAAAGATCATAAAATATCTGACCAATCTTGACTCTCCCGGAACTTGGAAGCAACAAGAGTTCACCTCTACATCAAGCAATGAAACGACTCTTTATGTCTATGGAAATACACAAAAAGACATTGAACCGGTAATCAATGATATTCAAAACATCATGAAGAAAAATAAACAATTGAAAGATGACGATACAAGTCTTTCCGATGCATATGAGCAATATACACTCGTGACAGACCAGAAGAAACTTAGTGAACTTGGACTAACAGCTGCCCAAGTCGGCATGTCCATTGCAAATTCGAACAAAGACGATGC
>NZ_PHNG01000422.1:0-307 GCF_002803435.1 Bacillus sp. mrc49
ACAAGACCTACAGGGTTGGCCCTCATGGCTGAATTAACTATTTTAACAGCGACGCCTACGCCTTTTAAGCTGCCTTTTAATACATTTAGCGCTCCCTTGGCTAATCCCGTAATGATTGGGCCAATTTTTTTTAGTGCGCTGGCTGCTCCTTTTGATACATGGCCTATCATTGAGAGTTTCCCGGTTGTCTTGTCGCCTCTTCCGTTAAACAAACTAAAAAGATTAATCATTTTAGTTACTGATCCAGCTAATAAACCGAAGCTAAAAACAACAGGCACAGCCGCTGCACCTATAAGGCCTATAATAA
>NZ_PHNG01000423.1:0-307 GCF_002803435.1 Bacillus sp. mrc49
GAAAATAAATCGAAAAAAAGAAGGGAATAAATCGTGTTGTTTGGATTTAGACATGATAAATTTATATCATCGAGAATAAAGAAAAGGACGATATTAAGCTCAGGTTCAAGCTGAACCTAACCATTTCGTTGACATAAACGATATGGTACAAAACAAGGCACTCATTCAATTGAGTGCTTTTTATTATGGAGAAGGAGAGAGTTGGGATGGAGAAAGGCAAAGTAAAAGTTGCTGTTGATATGGATACAAATAGGCTGCAGCAGAAGCTTAGAGCTATTGCTAAACATACTGAAGCATTAGCTAATGA
>NZ_PHNG01000424.1:0-306 GCF_002803435.1 Bacillus sp. mrc49
AGGTGTAGCCGTTTTGGTTCTCCCGGGTGATGTAGCTGCAATGCCTGACAGTGAAGCCGTCCCTGAGAAGGTCGTACATGTGACGGAACCCGTTGTCCGCCCATCCGATGCCGAATTGCAAAGGCTGGCGGAATATTTAAATCAGGGCAAGCGAATTACATTATTATGCGGTGCAGGCTGTGAAGGCGCCCACCCCCAGCTGATGGAACTCTGTGACCGGTTGAAGTCACCGATGGTCATCGCCCTACGTGGGAAGGAGCATCTTGAATATGATAATCCTTACTCTGTAGGTCTTAAAGGTTTGAT
>NZ_PHNG01000425.1:0-306 GCF_002803435.1 Bacillus sp. mrc49
AGATGTCACGGTCTTCCACTGATGTATCTAGATCCTTGATGATTTTCACTTCACCGGAAGATACAGTTGAGTTACCATAGCTTGAAACATCCATGAAGTCCATTTCAAGATGTGTATCAACACGCTTCAGCAAGTCAGACATAAATGGCATCGCGCCTTTCAACACCCCGATGGCCAACGGGAACTTGCCTTGGTAATCAGCTTCTAGCTGTGCACCCAGTTCCTTGATTTTCGTTTGAAGTTCTTCCTCTGTGATTAACACTTTTTCAATGTCGTTTTGCATGGTCATTGTAATTGATTGCCCCC
>NZ_PHNG01000426.1:0-306 GCF_002803435.1 Bacillus sp. mrc49
CATTCACGGACCTCCGAGCTTCTCGTTGCCATTTCAGGAGTTAGTCCCGAATCTACCCTGAACTGGGGCATCACAAGATTCAAGCCATGTGAGATGCTTGCGAGGAATTTCGGAGGCTTGGTTACGAGCCCTAAACAAGGTGAAGATAAAATCACGCCTGCAATATCCCATTCCTCTTCCTGAAGAAGCCGAATTGAAATCAGGCCTCCCATGCTATGTCCAAGCAAAAAGACCGGGAGCGAGTATTCGTAAGCTTCCTCTATCCAGCTTTTCACTTCATCTAAATATTCATCAGATCGGAAGAGC
>NZ_PHNG01000427.1:0-306 GCF_002803435.1 Bacillus sp. mrc49
GATAAAAGCTACCCCGGGGATAACAGGCTTATCTCCCCCAAGAGTCCACATCGACGGGGAGGTTTGGCACCTCGATGTCGGCTCATCGCATCCTGGGGCTGTAGTCGGTCCCAAGGGTTGGGCTGTGCGCCCATTAAAGCGGTACGCGAGCTGGGTTCAGAACGTCGTGAGACAGTTCGGTCCCTATCCGTCGCGGGCGCAGGAAATTTGAGAGGAGCTGTCCTTAGTACGAGAGGACCGGGATGGACGCACCGCTGGTGTACCAGTTGTCTTGCCAAAGGCATAGCTGGGTAGCTACGTGCGGAC
>NZ_PHNG01000428.1:0-284 GCF_002803435.1 Bacillus sp. mrc49
GATCATCATGGTCACCCACGATCCCGTGGCAGCAAGTTATTGCAGCAGAGTCATTTTCATTAAAGATGGACAAATCTATACCCAATTGAATAAAGGGGAAGAAACGAGGCAAACCTTCTTCAAGGACATCATGAAAACACAAGGTGTATTGGGCGGTGTGCAAAATGAGCATTAATCAACTCATCTTTCGGAACCTGAAGAAGAACCTGAAAAACTATTACCTTTATGTATTTGCTTTGGTCTTCAGCGCCTCGCTTTATTTCGCATTTGTCACCTTGCAATAT
>NZ_PHNG01000429.1:0-305 GCF_002803435.1 Bacillus sp. mrc49
AAAGCGTGGGGAGCAAACAGGATTAGATACCCTGGTAGTCCACGCCGTAAACGATGAGTGCTAAGTGTTAGAGGGTTTCCGCCCTTTAGTGCTGCAGCTAACGCATTAAGCACTCCGCCTGGGGAGTACGGCCGCAAGGCTGAAACTCAAAGGAATTGACGGGGGCCCGCACAAGCGGGGGAGCATGTGGTTTAATTCGAAGCAACGCGAAGAACCTTACCAGGTCTTGACATCCTCTGACAACCCTAGAGATAGGGCGTTCCCCTTCGGGGGACAGAGTGACAGGTGGTGCATGGTTGTCGTCA
>NZ_PHNG01000430.1:0-304 GCF_002803435.1 Bacillus sp. mrc49
GCTTAAACCACTTTCAGCAGGTTATGGTTCTCTCTAAAAAGCATCGTTTCCTTACTTCTCCCCATCTACGCGTTCTTTTGTAAGATTATTAAATACTATATTACATTTTTGACTAATTGTTAATATAAAATACTCTGTAGCCGTTGTTTAATTTTTTCCTTACCCAATAACGATATCGCCTTAGGCAAATCAGGACCATGTGTTTGACCGGTAACGGCAGCCCGAATTGGCATGAATAATTTTTTCCCTTTATGGCCGGTGCTTTTTTTGACCGCTTTAATCGACTTCTTGATTTCATCGGCAC
>NZ_PHNG01000431.1:0-304 GCF_002803435.1 Bacillus sp. mrc49
AAACGGGATTTGCCTCGTTTCCGGCCTAACTGCTTGGACGCGCATATCCAACAGCGCGCTTACCCTATCCTTCTGCGTCCCCCCATCGTTCAAACGATGTATAGGTGGTACAGGAATATCAACCTGTTGTCCATCGCCTACGCCTTTCGGCCTCGGCTTAGGTCCCGACTAACCCTGCGCGGACGAGCCTTCCTCAGGAAACCTTAGGCATTCGGTGGAAGGGATTCTCACCCTTCTTTCGCTACTCATACCGGCATTCTCACTTCTAAGCGCTCCACCAGTCCTTCCGGTCTGACTTCAACGC
>NZ_PHNG01000432.1:0-304 GCF_002803435.1 Bacillus sp. mrc49
AATAGAAAATGTAGATGGTATGCAGAAGCTGCAGCAGCGGTCCTATCTGGTAAAGGGCACGAAAACACCATCTACGAGCTTTCTGGAAAGTTAATGACTCAAGAAGAACTTGCTTCCACTCTGGGCTCTGTATTAGGTAAAGAAGTACCTGTGCAACAGGTTGATGATGCTACCTATACGGATATAATGAAAGGCGCTGGTGTACCGGATTTCCTTCTTCCTATGCTTGTTGATATCCAAAAAGACATTCGTGAAGGCACATTAGAGGTCGAGAGCCATGATCTCGAGAAACTTCTCGGACGAA
>NZ_PHNG01000433.1:0-304 GCF_002803435.1 Bacillus sp. mrc49
CTTCCGATCTTGAGGCTGCCCCGGCTGCCGCTCCCCCAAATGTAGCGAATATCGGCCCGGCTGCCAATATCGGTCCTATTCCCGGTACGGCCAATGCACTCATTCCAATCAATAGGCCAGTCAATCCGACAGCTCCGCCTGCTGCTGCACCAGCAACCAATCCATCTGTCCTTGTCGGGCTGACTTCTTCCGCTTCATTCGGCAATTTGTCAACGTTTTTTGCTATGATAGATATTTGTTCGGAAGTATAACCTTGTTGCTTTAAGTTCTCTACTGCTTCAGTCGCTTCTTTTTCATTTTCATA
>NZ_PHNG01000434.1:0-304 GCF_002803435.1 Bacillus sp. mrc49
GAAAATCGAAAGAAGGACGATTGAAGGCGTGAAAATGTTCCAGCCTGATGAAGTGGCACATAAAAAGAAGCGTTATGAAGATTCCTCTGAAGACGGTGCCCGCCGGCCGCGTACTGGCGGGGGAAGACGCCACCGGGAGCGAATAGATACGAGAGGACCGAACAGGGGCAGCCACCGGTCCGTGAACCAAGCGGACAATCGGGAATTGGACAAGGAGAAACCACGCGGAGGCCGGCCTGAGCGTGAGGATTCACGGGGGAGGCGCCCTGAAAAAGGTAATGCACAAACTCGCGAAAATCCACGA
>NZ_PHNG01000435.1:0-304 GCF_002803435.1 Bacillus sp. mrc49
ATCTTTATCTGCAAAGGCAGCTTTCATTTCAATTTCTTCCTTTCTTTTTGAAATAACTTTTAAGTTTATTTTTCTTGACATCTTGCTGACACATAGGACGGTTAAAGTAAGGGTATCACAAATAGAAAAATATTTTTCATTCCAATAAACTTTAAAACTTTGAAAACTTGAAGGAGTCGATTTTAAATGGTAACAATTTATACTACTCCAAGCAGTCTAGCCTGTCGTAAAGCAAAAGCTTGGCTTAAGAAAAACGAAATTTCCTACAATGAACGCAACCTATATTCTCAACCTCTATAGATCG
>NZ_PHNG01000436.1:0-303 GCF_002803435.1 Bacillus sp. mrc49
GAATTATTGGGCGTAAAGCGCGCGCAGGTGGTTCCTTAAGTCTGATGTGAAAGCCCACGGCTCAACCGTGGAGGGTCATTGGAAACTGGGGAACTTGAGTGCAGAAGAGGAAAGTGGAATTCCAAGGGTAGCGGTGAAATGCGTAGAGATTTGGAGGAACACCAGTGGCGAAGGCGACTTTCTGGTCTGTAACTGACACTGAGGCGCGAAAGCGTGGGGAGCAAACAGGATTAGATACCCTGGTAGTCCACGCCGTAAACGATGAGTGCTAAGTGTTAGAGGGTTTCCGCCCTTTAGTGCTGC
>NZ_PHNG01000437.1:0-303 GCF_002803435.1 Bacillus sp. mrc49
AATGCATCACTTTTCCCGTCACTTCCACACTCTCCCTCACAATAGAAATGTGATCTTCAAGACAGCGTATGCGGTAAAAATCAAATAGGTGAATGCCCAAGGATGCCATTGTCCTATTTGATAAGATCGACGGACTCCGCCTGCGTGATTTCGAGGAAATCTGCCGGATTCAGGACAATCTGGGTGCCGACCCTCCCCGCGCTTACGATGATTTCAGACAAGTTCGATGCACTTTCATCGATGAAGGTCGGGTATTGCTTTTTCATGCCGATCGGTGAACAGCCCCCCCGTATGTAGCCGGTG
>NZ_PHNG01000438.1:0-303 GCF_002803435.1 Bacillus sp. mrc49
GAAACATATCTGGAAAACTTTGTCCTTGTATATTTCGACAATTTCTCCAAATGCATTATGGTCTCCCTTTACTACTTGATTAATTCTCTCTTTAATGAGTGCATCCATTTTCCAGTATTACCCCCGCTCATGCGGCTATACGATTATTACGAATCGTAAGCTAAAAGGTTTCAAAATTTTAATACATTAATTTTAACAAAGTTTTACATTTAATGTTTAAGAAAAAAAAAACAGGTTTATATAGTAAGAAATTGTAAAATTAAAGGGAGTGGATCTCTTTATGACTGCTGAACAAATTTTAGA
>NZ_PHNG01000439.1:0-302 GCF_002803435.1 Bacillus sp. mrc49
AAGCGCACTCGTATTATCCTTAGAAAGGAGGTGATCCAGCCGCACCTTCCGATACGGCTACCTTGTTACGACTTCACCCCAATCATCTGTCCCACCTTAGGCGGCTGGCTCCATGAAGGTTACCTCCCCGACTTCGGGTGTTACAAACTCTCGTGGTGTGACGGGCGGTGTGTACAAGGCCCGGGAACGTATTCACCGCGGCATGCTGATCCGCGATTACTAGCGATTCCGGCTTCATGCAGGCGAGTTGCAGCCTGCAATCCGAACTGAGAATGGCTTTATGGGATTCGCTTACCTTCGCA
>NZ_PHNG01000440.1:0-302 GCF_002803435.1 Bacillus sp. mrc49
ACCAGAGTAACTGCTGGTACCTTGACGGTACCTAACCAGAAAGCCACGGCTAACTACGTGCCAGCAGCCGCGGTAATACGTAGGTGGCAAGCGTTGTCCGGAATTATTGGGCGTAAAGCGCGCGCAGGTGGTTCCTTAAGTCTGATGTGAAAGCCCACGGCTCAACCGTGGAGGGGCATTGGAAACTGGGGAACTTGAGTGCAGAAGAGGAAAGTGGAATTCCAAGTGTAGCGGTGAAATGCGTAGAGATTTGGAGGAACACCAGTGGCGAAGGCGACTTTCTGGTCTGTAACTGACACTGA
>NZ_PHNG01000441.1:0-302 GCF_002803435.1 Bacillus sp. mrc49
CTCTAGTGAGATGTAAGGTGCCCGTACCGCAAACCGACACAGGTAGGCGAGGAGAGAATCCTAAGGTGTGCGAGAGAACTCTCGTTAAGGAACTCGGCAAAATGCCCCCGTAACTTCGGGAGAAGGGGTGCTTTTTAGGGTGAATAGCCCGGAAAAGCCGCAGTGAATAGGCCCAGGCGACTGTTTAGCAAAAACACAGGTCTCTGCGAAGCCGCAAGGCGAAGTATAGGGGCTGACACCTGCCCGGTGCTGGAAGGTTAAGGGGAGAGGTTAGCGCAAGCGAAGCTTTGAACCGAAGCCCC
>NZ_PHNG01000443.1:0-302 GCF_002803435.1 Bacillus sp. mrc49
CAGGCGACTTACGATGCGATGTACGAAGCCTACAGCAAAATCTTCAGCCGTATGGGCCTGGACTTCCGTGCGGTGGATGCCGATACCGGCTCCATCGGCGGTAGCGCCTCACACGAGTTCCAGGTACTGGCCGATAGCGGTGAAGACGATATCGTGTTTTCCACCGGTTCCGACTTTGCTGCCAATATCGAACTGGCAGAAGCGGTTGCCCCGGCTCAGCCACGTGCGGCAGCCAGCGAAGAACTGCGCATTGTAGATACGCCGAATGCCAAGACCATCGCCGAGCTGGTAGAACAATTCCA
>NZ_PHNG01000444.1:0-301 GCF_002803435.1 Bacillus sp. mrc49
CAGGGATGGCATTCTTTTTGCGCTGCTTCCTCTGCGTTTGCCGGTGTGCCACAAGGAGTTCGAGTTCTTTGTTCAAAACGCTTATATTTCCCTCGATTCTCCTGCGGTCAAGCTCTAATTGCTTTTCCCCGGCTCCTTTGTTTGTGCCCACCCCGCCACTCTGACGGCCCAATGACTCCCTTAAGCCAACAAGACGCGGGAGCATATACTGAAGCTTTGCCACCTCTACCTGGAGCTGAGCTTCCTTCGTTTGCGCCCGGTGCGCAAAGATGTCCAGAATTAAAATCGTCCGATCGATCAC
>NZ_PHNG01000445.1:0-301 GCF_002803435.1 Bacillus sp. mrc49
CCGGTGGCGACCAATGCCGGTCAGGCGGAGCTGTTGGCCAGCTGGAACGGTCAGGTTGGCTGGCGCTACATGTTTGGTGCCGAGCTGGTGCCGGCGCTGGCCTTCCTGCTGTTGATGTTGGCGGTGCCGGAGTCGCCGCGCTGGCTGGCGAAGGTCGGCCGCCACGAGCAGGCGCAGAAGGTCTTGCGACGCATCGGCAATGAAGGTTATGCGCAGCAAACGCTGGCGGAAATCCGCCATACGCTGGACAAGGACAGCCGCAAGGTACCGCTCAGCGCACTGTTGCGCAGCGACGTGCGGC
>NZ_PHNG01000446.1:0-301 GCF_002803435.1 Bacillus sp. mrc49
ATTTGGAAGATTCACTACAGAAACGGTGGTTTCTGCAACATGATCAGCCGCACAACGCTGAATGGCAAGAGAAAGAACTTCTTTTGCTTTTTTATCAGCTTCTTCTTTGGCACGGGTATCACTTTCTTTAATCATAAGCGCTACATCGTGAGCCAGCTCGTTTTCCATTCGGTCTATAATGATTGCTTTAGCTTCTTCACGAGTTAAACCTGAAACACGTTCAAGCTCTGTTTGCTGCTTACGAACCGTCTCGTCCACTTTGCTTTCCATCTCTTCAATATTCTGTTGTCTTTGGTTTAGA
>NZ_PHNG01000447.1:0-301 GCF_002803435.1 Bacillus sp. mrc49
CGCCGCTACTCAGGAAATCGCGTTTGCTTTCTCTTCCTCCGGGTACTTAGATGTTTCAGTTCCCCGGGTCTGCCTTCAGTACCCTATGTATTCAGGTAAAGATACTGTTCCATTACGAACAGTGGGTTTCCCCATTCGGAAATCTCCGGATCAAAGCTTACTTACAGCTCCCCGCAGCATATCGGTGTTAGTCCCGTCCTTCATCGGCTCCTAGTGCCAAGGCATCCACCGTGCGCCCTTTCTAACTTAACCGTTAAAAAAGTCTTACAGATGCTTTGAAAAAAATTAATTGCCTTCTATC
>NZ_PHNG01000448.1:0-300 GCF_002803435.1 Bacillus sp. mrc49
GAGTCCACATCGACGGGGAGGTTTGGCACCTCGATGTCGGCTCATCGCATCCTGGGGCTGTAGTCGGTCCCAAGGGTTGGGCTGTTCGCCCATTAAAGCGGTACGCGAGCTGGGTTCAGAACGTCGGGAGACAGTTCGGTCCCTATCCGTCGCGGGCGCAGGAAATTTGAGAGGAGCTGTCCTTAGTACGAGAGGACCGGGATGGACGCACCGCTGGTGTACCAGTTGTCTTGCCAAAGGCATAGCTGGGTAGCTACGTGCGGACGGGATAAGTGCTGAAAGCATCTAAGCATGAAGCCC
>NZ_PHNG01000449.1:0-300 GCF_002803435.1 Bacillus sp. mrc49
AGCGCCTTAACGGTTTCACCGCCCAGTTCATATGATTTGGACATGTTTTGGATTTTGATGATGGGTTTCACCATTTCACTGCCCTCCCTTGCCGCTCGGCATTCCGCCACCGCCTGGCATTCCGCCTCCGCTTGGCATTTGCATTTCCCCTCCGCTTGGCATTCCGCCTCCGCCCCTCATTCCATTGAAGCCGCTGCCTGTCCGGTTTTCATTGGAGATCGTTATCGGTAACGAAACCTCCTGTCCCTCTTCCAGCCCAGAAGTTATTTCAATATACCTATCATTACTGATTCCAGTCTC
>NZ_PHNG01000450.1:0-212 GCF_002803435.1 Bacillus sp. mrc49
CAAGGAGAGAAGCGAGAGTTGCATTAAAAAGGAGCATGGTAAAGTGGAAAATGGATTTCTTAAAGTGGAAGATATGAGAGATGAGAATGATGTTAATAAAGTTCTTCATGCACTGAATGAAGTCTGGGGTGTAAGGGATGTTGAAGTAAGCTTGGCAAACAAGCTGGTTACATTTAGCTATGATGAGAAAGCAGCCTAGATCGGAAGAGCAC